>DHGB01000007.1 GCA_002402535.1 Candidatus Shapirobacteria bacterium UBA4809 | reverse complement strand
CGGGATTGTTTTTGGCATCGGAGAGAGTTTCATCCCGAAGTTTATAAATTATTTGACGCTGTTTGTTAATAACATCATCGTATTCGACTAGGGATTTTCGAACATCAAAATTATAACCTTCAACTTTTACCTGAATTTGTTCCAGAACCCGAGAAACTAAAGGGTGAGTTAAGGGAGCATCATCGGGCATATTAAAACGGGTCATGAGCTCCGCTATTTTTTCACCCCCAAAGACTCTCATCAAATCATCGTCAAGAGCGACATAAAACTGAGAAAAACCTGGATCACCCTGGCGGCCAGAGCGACCTCGTAGCTGATTGTCGATACGCCTCGATTCATGGCGTTCAGTCCCGATAACATAAAGACCTCCAAAACCTATTACCTCTTCGTGCTGTTTTTGCCATGTTTCTGGGGTAAATTTATCACGAGGTCCGCCTAAAATAATATCGACTCCCCGACCGGCCATGTTGGTAGCGACAGTAACCGCTCCGATCATACCAGCCTTGGCAATAATTTCTGCCTCTGATTGGTGGTTTTTGGCGTTAAGCATTTGGAAAGGAATTTTTTTATTACGAAGCATGGAGGAAATTATTTCGTTTTTAGCAATACTGGTGGTACCGATTAAAACCGGTTGACCTTTACGATGCAACTCCTCAACCTTGGCAGCAATGGCGGCATATTTACTTCGCTGGGTTTTAAAAATTAGATCATTGTCATCAATTCTGATTAGAGGTCGATTGGTCGGAAGAGTTATAACGTCAAGATTATATATTTTTTTGAATTCCTCGGCTTCGGTAGCCGCGGTTCCAGTCATGCCGGCTAATTTTTGATATAAACGAAAATAATTTTGAAAAGTAATAGTAGCCCAGGTTTGTGATTCCTGTTGCACTTTAACGTTTTCTTTGGCTTCAACTGCCTGATGAAGACCATCAGACCAGCGACGGCCTTGCATGAGGCGACCGGTAAATTCATCAACAATAATTATTTCATTGTCCTTGACCACGTAGTCTTTATCTTTGTGAAATAAGGCCTGAGCTTTAATGGCGTTTTCAATATAATGAATAGTGTCAAAAGATTCTTCGTAAAGGTTAGTAACACCGAGTATTTTTTCGACCTTTCGGATACCAAATTCTGACAAGGTTGAGGATTTGGATTTTTCATCGATGACATAATCATTGGGCTGTAATGATTTGGCAATTTGGGCAAATTTATAGTATTTCTCAACTGGCTGATTGTTAGGTGAAGAAATAATCAGAGGAGTTCGAGCTTCGTCAATTAAAACAAAATCGACCTCATCGACAATGGCAAAGTGGTGATTTGGCCGTTGAACTTTTTGGTTAAAATCCCCCACCATATGATCGCGAAGATAATCAAAACCGAATTCATTGTTGGTCCCATAAGTAATATCAGCCTGATAGGCTTCGCGTCGAGAGACAGGTCGAAGATGGGCGAGACGATCGTCTATTTTTTCACTCGGATCAGTATACTCAGGATCTAAAATAAAAGACTGCTCATGAATAATAGCGCCGGTAGAAACACCAAGTAAATTTAAGGCCTGGGGATACCAACCGGCGCCAACCCTGGTTAAATAATCATTTGGGGTAACGATGTGAACCCCAAGGCCGGTGAGAGCATTTAAATAGGCTGGGAAAATAACGGAATGAGTTTTTCCCTCTCCGGTACGTTGCTCGGCAATTGATCCCTGGTGAAGAGCGATAGCGGCCATTAATTGAACGTCATAAGCTCTTTCGCCAATGCTTCTAAAGATGGCTTCACGAACAAGGGCGTAGGCCTCTGGAAGAAGATTATCTAATTTTTCGCCATCGGATAGTCTTTTTTTAAATTCGATAGTTTTATTTTTTAATTTTTTATCAGATAATTTTTTAAATTCTGGCTCTAAGCTATTTATTTTGGCAACTAAAGGTTTGAAGACTTTTAGATGGCGCTGGTTATCATCAATTAAATTTTTTAGAAAATTGAACATGGAGATATTATAGCTTAATTAATGTCAAAAAAGCCTCGCCCGCCTTTGTTCAATTTTAGATTGAACTCCGGCGGGTAAGGGTGGCTCCTCTACGATTTAGGGGAGATAACTTTGAACCCGGTAAAGGGCCAAAGTACCTCAGGGATATTTATACTGCCGTCTTTGGTCTGGAAGTTCTCCAAAATAGCGAGAAGAACCCGGTCGGTGACGACAGTGGAATTAAGGATGTGGACAAAAGAATTTTGGCCGTCGATTTTGACTTTGGTGTTGAGGCGACGGGCCTGATAATCAGTACAGTTGCTACAGGAACCGGTTTCTTTGTATTCATCAAGACCGGGAAACCAAGTATTGAGATCATACATCCGACGGTTTGGCTGGGGTAAATCACCCGTACAATTGCGCATTACCTGATAAGAAAGACCTAAATCTTTTAATATTTCTTCTTCAATGGAAAGCATTTCGAGACACATAGCGTCAGAAACTTTAAGGTCGGGTAGAGTAAATACATTCATTTCCACTTTATTAAAAAAATGAACACGGAGCATTCCCTTCATATCTTTGCCGTAAGTCCCCGCCTCGCGACGAAAACAGGGTGAATAATTGACGTATCTAAGGGGTAAAACACTTAAATTTAAAATTTCATTTTGATGATAAGGGACAACAGCATGCTCAGAGGAACTGATAAAAATCAGGTCATCTTCGGGAATAGAATAATAGGCGCCAAATAAATTCTTATTGCTGGCGTAACCACATTGCCATTCGGTTTTGGATTTAATCATCGCCGGCGGAATCATGCCAATAAAACCCATAGCGGTCAATTTTTTGAAAGCATAAAACATTAAAGACATTTCAAGCACTGCTCCCTGGCCCTTAAAATAACCAAAACGAGAACCAGATATTTCAGCCGCTTTTTTGACATCGAGAATATCAAGAGCCTCACCTAAATCAAGATGGTGCTTTGGAGTAAAATCAAAAACGGGTTTTTCACCAACTGTTTTTAGAACAACATTTTCAGAGTCGTCTTTACCGATGGGGACATCGTCAGCAGGAAGATTAGGAACTTCTTCAAGAAGAGTATTTAAATCGATTTCTACAATGTTTAATTTTTCCTCAAGATCTTTTAATTGAGTCTTTAATTCTTTTCCGGTAGATATTTGCTCGTCACTGGGTTTACCACTAAAAGACTTGGAAATTTGATTTTGCGCCGCTCTAATTTTTTCGACTTCACCCAGTAGTTCACGATATCTTTTGTCCTGATCTAAGATTTTTTCTAAAATAGAAACGTCTTTTTGACGATTTATTAAAGCCCTTTTTACGAGATCCGGTTGTTGTCTTAAGAGATTTATATCGATCATGAGATGGGCTTATTTTAGCACAACTAGAGGCACTTTTCTCCGCAAGTTTTTCCGTAACAATTTGTATCTAAATATATCTTACGCACTCAGTGTGTCTCTAATTATATAAATTATTACCATAAGATAGGATATAATTAAGAACAAAGTCTAAAGCCTAAAGTCTAAAAAAGAAATCTTATAATTTAATTTCTGAGGCTATTTTCCGCATTGATTCTAAACAAATTTCAATAAATTTCTCAAGGGGAATAGCTAATTTATCTGCATCTTGACACAAAATTACTTCATCGCGGCGAGTACCGGCGGCAAAACGGGGTTCTTTCAAAAATCTTTTTAAAACAGAAGAAACCTTAACGTCTAACAATTTTTTACTGGGGTAAACCAGAGCTACGGCGACTATAAGACCGGTCAATGAATCAGCACAGCGAATAGCCCACCCCGCTTTATTGGCGGGTAAACCGGTTGAAGCACAGTGATCTTTGACGATACGATCAACAACTGGAGAAATTTCTAGACTAAACTTTGCCAGTACTTCTTGAGTTTTTGCCGGATGAGTTTCTTTGGTCTCCCCGGCATAATCAATGTCGTGTACCAGACCGGCTAAAGTCCATTCATCCCGACTCGGCTCCTNNTGCTCCTAATTGATTATTTAATTTGAGATAATCGTAAATACCGCCCAGACAGGCTTCTAGAGCCAGGGAATGATAAAAAATATTGGTGTCTAAATTAGCTTTTACTGCTTCATAATACTTTTGCCTGTTCATAATTTTAGGCATTATATTGATTAATACTGATTAATTTCGCATTCTTTGGGGAATATTTTGGAGATAAAATCAACATCTCTGAATTACCAAAATGGAATGAGGTCAATACTTCTTTCCAGCCCAAATGATAATAAAAAGCAAAAAACATTTTTCCAAAATCACCATGGGTGACTAACAAAATATTTTTATTTTGATAAGCTATGTTTAATTTATCTAATAGATTACCAGCTCGTGACATTAAATCAGGAAAAGTTTCGGCACCATCAGGATCCAAAAAATAGGTAATTTTGTCGGCTATAATAATATTTGGAGAACAAAGTCTGGCAATATCAGTAATTTTTTTACC
>DHGB01000040.1:7795-10779 GCA_002402535.1 Candidatus Shapirobacteria bacterium UBA4809 | reverse complement strand
GAAGGTGACGAAAAAGATTGGCTAGATGAAGAGAATGAAGATATGCCTGAAGGTGACGAAGAAGACTTACTCGATATAGGGTCATGGAAAGGCAAAGCACTAATAACTGGAGATTATTTGTATTATAAAAGTAAACTTAAAGGGACACCTTTGTACGAAGGAGGAGCGACAGTAACCTTTGATATTGGTCATAACCGCTTTAATTTTTTAGTTGTTGATGGAGTCGGTAACTATGGTTCAAGGAAAGATCCTTATTTAGGTTTGATTCAAATGGATAATCAATCAAATGTTCGTAATGATGTCGTAACTGGAGGTAATAGTACTATCCCCGGAGCCTTGACAACGCTGGAGACAATTTTTGTGGCCAATGGCTGGAATGCACTAGTCAAGGATAGGCGCTATGGAAAATCTTCAATGATTCGAGTACCGAAGGGTGGGCAGGGGGTAATTATGTTTCCAAACGGCGGCGGTAAGGGCTTAATTTATGGCGCGGGTAGCTTAAGAGAATTAGATGACAGTTTTAAGGCTTTGAGTTTACATCAGGGGCTCTTGGCAAGAGGTGGAGAGGAATACAAGAAATTTATGAGAAGAAGCAGGCGATAGAGACTGTGGGATAATGCTACACTTAAAAGGTGAAGTTTTTTAAACAAAAAATTAATCTTTGGATGCTAGTGGCGGGACTGTTTTTGGGAATCTCGATTTGGATTTACGTTTTATATAAAAGAGAGACGAGCAGTTTGGAATTTCAATTTGGTAATCAAATAAATGATATTTCCTCAGAGCTAAATCTTAAAAAACAAGAGATCGAATCTTTAAAAAATGATGACCAGTATAAAAAAAATTTGGCCTTGGAGGGGGAGATAAAAAATATTCAAAAAACTTATGATGAGGCGGTGAAGAGTTATGAAGATTTAATTGATTTAAGAGTTGATATTAGTAAAAATCAAAAAATATATAGCAAATTTAGTCAAATTTTAGCATTTTTATCAAAAGGTAATTATGCCAGTGCTAATGATAATTTATTAATACTTGAAAAAGAAATTAATTCACTTCGGGCGACTCTTGCTTCTAAATCGGCAGTGGCAGTTTTGGAGGTAAAAAAATCTAACGAAACTCCTGACAGCGGTTATTCAAGACAAGGAGTAGAGGTGGATGGAGAGACCTTTGTAATTGATATTTTGGCGGCCAGTCTTGATTCAACAAAAGTGATTGTGGAGACGTCCTCGGAGAGTGACTGTGTCAATAATTGCCCAGTGTCTACTTTAGCTGATTTTGTCAGCAGAGGCGGTGGCTTTGCCGGGATTAATGGACCCTATTTTTGTCCGGCTGAATATCCGAGCTGTAGTGGAAAAACAAATTCTTTTGATACACTCCTCATGAATAAAAATAAATATTATTTTAATTCCTCAAATAATGTTTACAGTAGTGTACCAGCTTTGATTTTTAGTGGAAATAGTGCCAGACTGGTGGGGAAAAGCTCAGATTGGGGTAGGGATACTGGAGTTGACAGTGTGATTGCCAGTCAACCACTGTTGTTATCCGGCGGAGAAATTAGATATGGAAACGACAATGATACTAAAAGAACTCAAAAAGGGAGCCGATCTTTTATTGCTTATAAGGGAAATCTGGTCTATATCGGGGTGGTGCGAAATGCGACAGTGGCAGAGGTAGCTAAAGTGTTAAAGACTTTAGGAATAGAAGGGGCTTTGAATTTGGATAGTGGGGGCTCGACGGCATTTTGGGTAAACGGAAAATATGTAGCTGGACCAGGACGACAAACTCCTTTTGGAATAGTGCTGGTAAAAAAATAATTAGTTTTCTTCTGGGGGAAGAAATTCTTCTCCATTTTGGCTATCTTTTTCGCCAGCTTTGAGCCAGAGAACATAGTCACAGCCGGTAGCTTTTTTAGCTTCTTTATCCCAGCCAGAAGTGGAGCATTTTTTCATCCTCTTCCCGCTGGCGGTAGTGTATAAAACTAAGTTTTCACCGCATTTAGGGCATTTTTCATCTAGATTTTCGCTAGTTCCGTTAATCCATTCAATATAATCACAGCCAATAGCAACTTTCTTTTCTTTGTCCCAGGAGCTAGCGGAACACTTTTTCATTTTCTTGCCAAAACGGGTGACTTGAAGGATCAGATGAGAACCGCATTTAGGACATTTTTCATCGAGTTCAATCGGTTTAACTTCGAGCCATTTAACATAATCACAGCCTTCATTTTTATGAGTCTGAGGATTCCAAGATCCTTTAGAGCAACGCTGGAGCTCACGGCCAGAGGGAGTTTTAATTATTTCGGATAGGGGGGCACCGCATTTGGGACAGAGGTCTGTAGTTTGAGTCATAGTATGTATACTAGCATGGAAACAGAGAAGGGGAAAAGGAGGGATAATATTGTATAATTTGAAACATGATTTGATTAGATATTTTGGAAAATAGTAATGATAAAAATAAATTATAAGGGCATAGTGCTGGAGAAAAGACGGGGGATAGATTTTGAAGCTAATGGGGTTTTGAATCCAGGTTGTATTTTAGTTGATGGGGTGACATATATGTTTTATCGGGCAGTGAATAAAGAAAATGTGTCAAGTATCGGTTGCTGTCACTTAAAAAAAGGAAAAGTAATTTTCCAGAGTATTGGACCAGTTATATTTCCCGAATTTGAATATGAAAAAAGAGGAGTGGAAGATCCTCGGATAACTTTTTTGGATGACAAATATTATTTGCTATATACGGCTTATGATGGTAAAAATGCGACCGTGGCGATGGCCACTTCAACCGATCTGGTTCATTTTAGAAAGGAAGGAGTAATAATTCCTAAAATTAGCTATGATGAGGCTGAAGATATTTTTAGACTTAAAACGAAACTTAATCCAAGATATAATTTTTTTGAAAAAGTTTATCGAAGTATTAATGGCGACAATGTATTACTTTGGGAAAAAGATGTGGTGCTTTTTCCTCAAAGAATTAATGGTCAAATAGCAATG
>DHGB01000040.1:0-7781 GCA_002402535.1 Candidatus Shapirobacteria bacterium UBA4809 | reverse complement strand
ATTACTGGAAAAAATATTTAGCTGAGCTTGATAAACATATCGTATTAGATCCGGTGGGAGGTTTTGAAAGTGCTTATGTGGGGGCGGGCTGTGTTCCGATTGAAACTGAATTGGGCTGGCTACTAATTTATCATTCAGTAGAAATCAAAAATAATAATAAAATTTACCGGGCAAGTATAGCCCTGCTTGACAAAAAAGATCCCCGAAAAGTATTAAAAAGATTACCATATCCCTTATTTGAACCAAAAAAGAGCTGGGAAAAAGAAGGAATGGTGGATAATGTGGTCTTTCCAACGGGGGCGGTAGTCGAAGATGATATGCTTTATATATATTACGGTGCGGCTGACCTAAGAATAGGGTTAGTAACCATGTCTTTGTCGGAGTTACTGAAATTTTTAATAAATGAGGGATAAGATCTTAAATTTAACAAAAAAAAGAAAGGCAGTGCGGGTAATTTATGTATCGACTTATATCCCGCAAAAATGTGGCATTGCCACTTTCACTAAAGATGTAACTACGGCCATTAATATGCTTAATCCTTATGCTCTGGCAGAGATTGTGGCAATAGTTAAAGAGGGCGAGGAGAATTTAGAATTTCCTCGGGAAGTTAAATATAAAATTCAGCGGAATAATTTAGAAAGTTATAAACAGGCGGCAAATTATATAAATAATTCCGGCTGCGATGTGGTTTTAATTGAACATGAGTTTGGAATATTTGGCGGTAATTTTGGTGCTTTCGCCGTTGATTTTGCCAAAATGATAAAAAAGCCTTTAATAATGACTTGCCACACTATTCCTAAAGAAGCGGAGACGGGTTATGGTAAAGTTTTAAAAGAACTAGGGAAAATAGTCTGTGGGATTACGGTAATGACCAAGGATAGTCAGAAAAAATTGATAAAAAGCTATAGCGTTGACAAAAAGAAAATAGCTTTTATTCCCCATGGAACCCCTGACATTCCTTTAAGCTCAACAGAGAATTATAAAAAACAAAAAGGGCTTACCGGTAAAATAGTCCTTGGAAGTATCAATTTAATTTCTGAGAATAAAGGTTTGGAATACACTATCGAGGCAGTAGCTAAAATTATTAAAGTCTACCCCGAGATAATGGGAGTAATTATTGGCCAGACTCATCCTGGAGTGATTGAGTCTGAAGGAGAAAAGTATCGTAATTTCTTAAAAGAAAAGGTTAAGGAACTGGGAATGGAAAATAATATAAAATTTATTGATAAATATTTATCACTCGATGATTTAATTTTGTGGCTTAAGACACTTGATTTTTATGTAACTCCCTATCTTGATCCCGAGCAGTCGTCTTCGGGGGCTTTAGCCTACGCTATCGGGGCCGGAAAGATATGTATTTCAACTCCCTATAAATATGCCAAGGAAAATTTAGCCAAAGGGAAGGGGGTAATTGTGCCGTTTAGGGATTCAGAAGCAATTGCAACGTCGGTTTTAAAAATATGGAAGGACAAAGAAAAAATGAAAAAAATACAAAAAAAGGCTTATGAATATGGCCGCTTTATGACCTGGACAAATGTAGCTCTACAACATTTAGATATGTTTGAGCTGATGGCCAAAAAGAAATAAAGAAATATGTCAAAAAACATAAAAAATGAATGGCTGGGACGTTTGCATCAGATGACAACGAAATGGGGAATATATCAACATGGCCTATATGACAAGGTGGATCCAAAGTTTGGTTATGCTCTGGATGATCAGGCTAGAGCCTACTTAGTGGCAAATTGCTTTGAAGAAAAAAAACTAGCTAATATTTATCTTAATTTTATAAGAAGGGCGGTGAGTCGAGAAGGTATTTGGCAGTTTTATTATGACAATAACGATGAAATTGTTTCGGATAAAAAGATTAAGGGTAGTGAAGATGCCCTCGGAATGGTGGTTTGGGTGCTGATGGAGACAAAAACAGAAAAAAAAATTGCGGATTTAATCTTAGAGGAGGTTGATGATTGGCTCTCGCCGCGGGCGATGGCCTATTTACTGCTCGGTTTAGTTAGTGAAGAAAGGGAGTCTGAACTGGAAAAAAAATTGACGAAAAAATTAACTAATGCTTTTAAAAAAGAAAAAGGCTGGTCTTGGTTTGAGGATTTTTTAACCTATGCTAACGCTCTTTTGCCATGGGCTTTGTGGCGAAGGGGAAGGATTAGAGAGGATGGCGAGTCAATTCAAGTGGCCAAAGAGGCGACTGATTTTTTACTCGAGACTTGTCAAGAAGGAAAAATACCAATGCCGATTGGCTGTAAGGGGTGGTATTACAAAGGAGGAGCAAAAAATAAATATGATCAGCAAAGTGTTGATGTCGCTTACATGGTTTGCTGCTTAAAAGAGGCTTATTTAGCGACAAATAATATTTATTATTTACAAGAAGCGGGACGCTGGTGGAGCTGGTACTGGGGGAATAATACTCAGGGAGTGGTCATGGTTGACAAAAACGGGGCTTGTTTTGATAGTGTTAGTGATATTAATAAAGTAAATCTGAATCAGGGAGCCGAATCGACTATTTCTTTTTTAATGGCTTACTGTGCTTTTCTTTGTATCTAAATCGAAAGAAAAAAGAATAATAGGGAGGGGGGTGTAAAATAAATTATGTCTTTGATTTTGTTGATTTTGGCAATGTTTTTGGGAGTAAATAAAGCTCAGGCTAAATCATATACCATAGCACCGGTAAATATTAGAGCCGAGGTGCGACGGGACGGGTCAATGCTGGTTGAAGAAAGAAGAACTTTTAATTTTAGCGGCGACTTCACTTTTGCTTATCAATATATTAATAAAAAAGGGGAGAGAAACGAGCCCTATATATTAAAAGAGATAAAAATTTGTGAAGCTGCCGGGTGTTATGAGCAAATTGCTCCAGATGATGTGGCAAAAGTACCAAGGACTTTTTATGTTAAGGATGAGGGGAGCCGCTACTATGTGAAATGGTTTTATAAAGCTAACAGTGAGAGTAAAGATTTTATTTTAAGTTATTTAGTTAATAATGCGGTTACTTTAGAGCGGGACGTGGCGCAGATTTACTGGCAGGCAATAGGCGGTGATTGGGAAATAATGCAGGAGCAGGTTGAAATTGATTTTATTTTGCCTGAGGGAATTGATGGAAGCCAAATTCAAGCTTGGGCGCACGGGCCTATTGAGGGGAAAGTTTCAATTCCGACCAGTGAAAAAGTAAAGCTGGAAGTATCAAAATTACCTATAAAAACTTTTTTTGAAGCGAGAATTATTTTACCCAAAGATACTTTTAATGGGGGGACGCTGGGAACGAAAACAAAAGCTGAGATTGTGGTGGAGGAAGAGAAATTTATATCTGAGACCCAAAAAAAGATTAAGTTTAATTTATTTAAAAATGCTTGGATGGGGATTTTATTTTTGCTGCTGGCAGGATGGCAAGTGGCAAAGTTAGTGGGAAAAATTAAGCTATTTAAAAAATATAGTCAGGATAAAAAGTTGCCAGAGGCATCACTCTCCGGTAGATGGTGGGAGCCACCAAGTGAAATTGACCCGGCTCAGGTGGAGCAGTTGATAAGTGCCCGGGAGGCTTTGACGCCAAAATCGCTGACCGCCACTATTTTATCCTTAATTAAGGATAAAATTTATAAAATTAGCCGAAGCAATCAAAAAGAAGGGTTTATTTTTAAGAAATATAAATATTATTTAGAGCCAATTAAAGATAATCAAAAGGAAGCCTCTTCGATTCAACAATTGGTAATAGATCTGCTCGATGAGATTCGGGGGAGTGAAGAAAAAATAGCTCTGGATGAAATTAGTAGCTGGTTTAGGATAAATCAGAGTCGAGCTCGAAGATTTTTTACAGAAGTATTTCCCAAGACGACATTAGCCGAAAATATCGCCGAAAACTATTTTGATAAAGAAGCGGCGGGAATGAAGGGGAAATATATAAACTGGGTGTCGATTATAATTTTTATGCTGGGATTAATTTTAATTGGGCCGTTGTCACCGCTTGGGATTATTACTATCTTTGGGGTTATTTTAAACATATTTTTGGCTTTGGTGATTTTGGTTTTGGGAATTGTAATGGAATCTTCGATTCAAAAGAGAACGGAAAAGGGGGCGGAGGAGGCGGCAAAGTGGCTGGGATTTAAAAAACATTTGGAGGAATATGGGCAAACAGTTAAAGAGCCGATAGATTCGGTCATTATTTGGGAAAAGTATTTAGTTTATGGGACAGTGCTTGGAGTCTCAATAAAAGCTTTATCAGAACTGCCGATTAATTTAAATTCTCAGGATCAGGCTATAATTGGAGCCTATTGGGGAGGGGTGGGGAGTGATTTTGGAAGCAGTTTGGCATCAATAGGAGAAGCCATGGATAGTGTCACTAGTGCTGTATCCTCGAGTTACGGGGCATCGGGAGCGGGAAGTAGCGGTGGAGTTTCAGGTGGTGGTGGAGGTGGTGGTGGCGGGGGGGGGGGAGGAGCTGGATGAAGTAAAAAATAAAAACCCGCCTGTTTGGCGGGTTTAAATTTATTCGGAAATTAATAATTAATATTGATTTCGAGAATAGTTATCGCGTCGTGGGGGACGATCTTCCATAGGTCTCGCCTCGTTGACTTTGACAGTGCGACCATCAAGCTCTTTACCATCCCAAAGGGTGATGGCAGCTTGAGCTTCTTCTTCGGTGGACATTTCCACGAAACCAAAGCCTTTTGACTGGCCGGAGAATTTATCTTTGATAATAACAGCAGAGACAACAGTCCCAGCCTGGGCGAAAGATGCGCCTAAAGTGTCATCAGTGGTTTGAAAAGACAAGCCACCGACATAGAGTTTCTTATTCATTTTTGACTGACAAAATACTAAAAGGACTCACCAGTATACGTTATTTTTAAAAAAATTGATATAAGGGGCTTTAAATGAGTCTTAGCTTTATTTTTGTTTGTTGAAGATAAAAAGTTTATCAATCTTGGTCTTTAATTTTTTAGCGACATCATGGGCTAATTTTAGTGAGGGCATATATTTTCCCTGCTCAAGATAGACAATTGTTTCCCGGCGAACACCAACCGCCTCCGCAAGCTCGGCTTGGGTTATGTCATGGATGGATCGGTATTCTTTAATTTTATTTTTCACTGTTATATATTTCTAACTAGATAATGTTATAAGTTTATAACATTATTGTCAAGTAGAATAGATATGTTATAATTTCTAGATTAAAAATTTAATTTATTAAAAATAGTTTTCCCTTAAATTTAGGGCAAATGAGATAATAAAGACTATTATGAAAACAAAAACAGTAAACAGAACGGGAAAGAGTTTGGTTAAAAAAGCGCTAGTAGTTGGGGCTAAAAAAGCCAAAGCAGTTGATAAAAGTAGCTTAAAAGAAGCTAACGAAAAAATTAAGTCAGAAAAAGCCCTTCGACAAGCTCAGAGTGAACCAAAATTAGCCGACTCCGCTTTTAATAAAAGCTCCGTCGTGCCAAAGGAAGATAAGAAATATTCTTTAACAATCGAAGTTAAAGATCTTTTGATGGCCGGATGTCATTTAGGTCATAAAATTTCGAAGACTAATCCAAAAATTAAAGAGTATTTATATGAAGCTCGAGAAGGGATTCAACTTTTTGATCTGAATAAAACTTTTGAAGGTCTAGAAAGGGCTTGCAATTTTATCTATAATGCCAAAAGAAACGGAAAACAAATTGTGATGCTCGGAACTAAAAGGCAGGCTCGAGAAGTAGTGCGAAGGGTGGCTTTGGATGCTGGAGTGCCTTACATTACGGACAGATGGCTAGGTGGAACAGTATCAAATTGGAGCGAGATTAAGAAAAATATTAAAAAGCTCAATGATATTAACAGTGGTCTTGAAAGTGGAAAATATACTGAAACAAGCAAAAAAGATTTATCAGAACTTAATAAAGAAAAAATTCGTTTGGAACGAATGATTGGAGGTTTAACGAAGCTTGATAAACTTTTCGACATTATCTTTGTGGTTGATGCCGGTTTTGAAAAAACAGCGATCAAAGAATCCCGGGAAAAAGGGATAAAAGTAGTTTCGATTGTCGATACTGATAGCAACCCGGAAAAAGTTGATTTTGCCATTACGGCTAACGATGACAATGTTAAAAGTATTAGTATTATTGTGGAGGAAATTGGTCGAGCGATTAAGGCGGCTGGAGTNNCTGAAGATTGAAGATTTAATAATTAATTTAAAAATGGAAAATAAAAAAATTATAGAACTGGTAAAAAAAATTCGAGTTGAAACAGGACTCGGGATTATGGAAATTAAGGCGGCTTTGGAGGAGGCGGGAGGAGATGAAAAAAGGGCCAAGGAAATTTTGAAAGCCAGGGGTTTTGAGAAGGCGGAAAAAAGAGCGGAAAGGGAAACACATCAGGGAATAGTAGCTACTTATACCCATAGTACAGGGAAAATTGGAGTAATAGTCGAGCTTTTGTGTGAAACAGATTTTGTGGCCAAAAATGAAGATTTTTTGAGTGTAGCCAAAGATCTATGTTTACAGGTGGCGGCGATGAATCCTAAAGATGTTAAGGAGCTGCTTGAACAGGAATTTATCAAAGATCCTTCTTTAAAAATAAAAGATTTGGTAACAGCTCTAAATGCGAAATTTGGGGAAAATATTAAAGTGGGAAGAATGGAGAGGTTTGAAATTTAAGAAAATGGGCAACATAATTTTTGTTTAGGGCGCCGGCGAGCGGCGCCCCTACATATGATATTGTAGGGGTTTCGCTAGCCGAAACCCACTTAAAATTTTGTTATAATTACCTATGATAAATTTTACTGAGGTAAATACCCGAATGGGGAGAATTGTGGATATTTTCATAAATGATATTGCTTCGATTCGAACTGGTCGGGCAACTCCAGGTTTAATTGAAAACGTGGTAGTGACGGTTTATGGTGGACAAAAAATGAGACTTCAGGAATTGGGGTCAATTTCTGCTCCTGATGTTAGATCTTTAGTTTTTGAAGCCTGGGATCAGGCAATAGTTCGGGAAATCAGCAATGGAATTCAAGCGGCCAATATTGGGATGATGCCAGTGGTGGATGGGTCCTTAATTCGACTAAGTTTACCAATGCTGACTGTTGAGCAAAGAGAGGATTATATAAAGCTTCTCGGAAGAAAACTGGAAGGAGCCAGGGGGATGATTCGTGATGCCCGGGCTGATTTTCGAAAAAAACTAATGGACGCCAAAAATGAAAAGACTGTCTCTGAAGATGAATTCAAGAGAGATGAAATAGAACTGCAAAAGGTAAATGATATATTTATGGGAAAACTGGAAGAAATAGCCAAAAAGAAAGAGGGAGAGATTAGAGCGTAAAACCCCTCAGGCCTACGGCCAGCTCCCCTTGACAGGGGAGCCGAGATTGTTTCTATGGTAGAATTTTAAATTCTATGGATATTGTAATTTTCGTTTTAGCTTTGTCGATACTTGTTTTAGTCCACGAACTCGGTCATTTTTTGGCGGCTAAAATTACCGGAGTAAGAGTTGAGGAATTTGGGCTGGGACTGCCTCCACGAATTGTTGGAAAAAAGAAGTGGGGGACAGTGTGGAGTTTGAACTGGCTTCCAATAGGAGGTTTTTGTAAACTTTTTGGTGAAGATATTAATGAAAAGGGGGCAACAATAAAAAAAGATTCTTTCGTTTCAAAAAATCCCTGGCAGAAAATGCTGATAGTTCTCGGAGGGGTAATGATGAACTTGGTGTTGGCGGTGATTATTTTTGCGGTAGTGTACACGATTTTAGGGGTACCTAAGGAAACAGACAGAGTAAAAATTATTGGAGTGGCCAAAAATAGCCCCGCCGAA
>DHGB01000061.1:5918-6610 GCA_002402535.1 Candidatus Shapirobacteria bacterium UBA4809 | reverse complement strand
ACCCATTAAATTAACAGTAGAACCATATCTTTGGAATAAGTAAACCTTACCAAAGGTACTGTTATACCCCCAAAATTGTATGTATAAAATTACTTTTAGTATGGTTATAAGTGAGTTAGCGGCAAGCATTAAGACAACACAATTTCATTGTTCTAATAAAAATTAATATATGGAAATAGCAGATTGGATTCAATCAATTGGTATATTCTTGGCGATTATAGGATTAATTATTACGATAGTTAATAATAGAAAACAACTTAAAATATATAATGAGCAATTAAAACTAAACTTCTTTGCTGATTACACAAAAAGATATCAAGAAATAATCTTAAATTTTCCAGAGAACATTAATCGAAAAGATTTTAATTATCAAAATATACCTGATGAAATTAAGAATAAAACTTTAAGATATATGAGAGCGTATTTTGACTTATGCAGTGAAGAATATGACTTATACAGAGAAGGATATATTTCTGAAAAAGTTTGGAGAAATTGGGAAGAAGGGATTGAATTTGCATTTTCGAAAAAAGCATTTATTGATGCTTGGGAATTGTTGAAATTTGATGCTATTTATTATCCTGAATTCACAAGTTGGATAACTGAAATGTTAAACGATGATGCGATTAAAAAAAATGCCAGCTGCTAATAAATAAGACTCCGAGCGGCGCGAAGCGCCCAGTCCCGCCATAGGC
>DHGB01000061.1:0-5905 GCA_002402535.1 Candidatus Shapirobacteria bacterium UBA4809 | reverse complement strand
GTGTTCCTTGACGTATTGCAGGTTTTATGTGCTTTTCTGTCAGATTCTTCCATTAGGTTTTTCGTAATCTCTCGCCCAGCATTGTTTTTTATGTTTGGATTTGAGCATAGGTTAACTACGTAGTTGTTAAAGGACAACTTATTGTTATCTTGCTGTAAGTCAAAGTTTGTTATTTGATGGTAGTCGTTTGTGTTCTGGAAACCGCATTTTAAGCAAGCATAGTCAGGTGACTACGGCTTATACGGGGTATAAAAACATAGGCAAAAAATGCCCGGAAAATAGGGGATTAAGCCATATACACCCATGTATCAGAAAAAAAATTTTAAAGAATCAAAAAAAACCTTTGACGATTATTAACTTTTTCTATAACTTTGAGTTAAGATATACAAATGGGTAAAAATCATATGTATCCATCTGTTTTTGATGTATTTATACGGTTTTTCCGGATATATAAACGAGTTATAGGGCATTTTAAAGACATAGTGTGAAACAATGAAGTATTACATGTCAGACATAATCCCGAAACTGCAACGTTTCAGCCGACAACTTAACGAGTTGACGCTGATACAAAATCATCATTGGGTTGCATTTGACGGTTCGACAGAAACTAAAACTACTTACATATTTAGAGACAATAAAGATTTATTGATTTCTCAAAACGGCCAGGTCAAAAAAAGCAAATGGGATTATTTAGGTAATCAGACAATCCTAATTGAAAATTCAGAAGAGTCATTGCTATTTAGAACCTCCTTTTTTGATGAATCCGTTTTGGTTCTAAACTTACACGACACTGACACTTATGCTTTTTTTCTCAACGAAACCAAAATAGGTACTTCCTTTAAAACAATTGAAAAGCTCAACGAATATTTGAATAGAAAGTATTCGGTAAATGGTGGGACAAACAAAGTTTTTGATACGTTTGCAAAAATGGACTATGCTGAAGGCAAGCCCGAGGACAAATACGACATAATTTTGGGTTCATACATAAGAATATTAATTACATTTTCAAATGGACAAAATGGTTACATAATGCAAGGCAAATCAACAGGAAAATATTTTTACCTACATAGTTTTAACGGCAGGACTTACACAAAAAGTAAAGATGATTGTATCTATCAGTTATACTTACATAAAAACAGAAAAATATGAAAAAACGAACGTATAACACACGTTTGGCGTCATACGGGATTACGGTGGTAAATTCAAGTTCAGTTTTCCAATTGGGTTTTAATTCTTGGTTGACATTTTTGTGCACTGAAATCCCGCACGAACACCAAGTATGGTAACGTTCGACGCAAATCTAAAAGACATACAGAATGAAGTATAAAGCAAAAGGAAAGAAACACGATTTAGTTCGTGAAATCTGTGAACAACTTGAAATCAAAGAAATAAATGAAAAATGGTTCTCTGCAGGTAGCTCAGTAACAGCCGATGCTTTTAAAGAAATTCTATATAAAATAGCAGAAAAAACAGGCGTTCCTCCAAAAAATCTACCTGAAACAGATCAATTAATTTGGCGATTATTGCATAAAAGTCATGAAGCAATGCTTCAAGCACTTCAAACAATAAACAATCCAACTCTAATATATCGACTTGAATCTTTCTTATTTTTATTTATTAACTCGTGGGAACTTTTATTAAAATCAAAAGTTTTGAAAGACACTGAAAATATTGCGAATGTTTTATACGCAGATTATAAATCAATTTCTCTATCTAAAGCCCTAGATATCATTTTCACAAATGAAAATGGCCCAATTAAACAAAATCTTTTAGCAATCGAAGAATTAAGAAATCAAGCAATGCATCTAATTATTCCAATAATTCCAACCGTTGCAGTTCGACTATTCCAAGCAGGTATTTTTAATTATAGTAAACTGTTAAATGAATGGTTTGATAGAAAAATAGATGAGCATTTAGTGGGTTCAATGATGTTTTTAATAAGTAGTATAGACCCAAATTCAATTTCAATAGATAAAGCCTTATTATCTAAGAAGATAACTAAGGATGTTGCAAAGGTTTTGAAAAATTGGGAACAAAATGTTATTGATAAATTTAATAGAATTCCAGAAAATGAGCAAATTATAAACTTTGCAATACCAATTGATATTAACATTTCAATTATTAAGAACCCAAACAAAGCGGATATTTTATCGTCTTTGAGCAGCGAACAAAATGAAGATTACTTGATTGCTTTAAAGTATCAAAGACCTATTGATAAATACCCATACAGTTTTAATGAATTATACTTAGAAATTAAAAAAAATAAACCTGACGTAAAAAAGAACAAACTTTTTGTTTTAATGAAAGAATATGATATTAGGAATAATCCAGAATTTGCAACGCCTAACTTTATTAAGAAACAAACTGAAGAGAAATATAAGGAAACTGGCATTTTGCCAAAAAATATCACTTTCATATACAACAAGAAAGCATTAGAATTTTTGATGACAAAAATATAAAACACAGCCCCAAATGTGGTTAAATCTTCTGGAGTTGATGATGCAGATACCAAAGTTTTTAGTATGTTAGTATGTTTTTAACGTAGGATACCGCCGCTGGTTTTTAACCCCCCAGCAGCCCAACCCCCCAACAGTTAAGCGAAACCCTGTAATATGAAAAACAATCTTAAGGAGGTACATCATGAAGTGGGTAACCAGAGAAAGGGTTCATGTGGACAGAGTTGCATGCCCCTGGCTTATCAGGAGATTCATTGACCGTGAGGCTGAGTTCATCTTTGTCCCCAGCGATACAGACCCATCAACCATAAAAGAGGGCATCCCCTTCGATATGAAAGGGGTAGAATTCGGGCATCATGGTAATAAATGCTCGTTTGATGCTTTTATGGAGAAGTATAACATTCAGGATCCTGCGTTGGAAAAAATCCAACTAATTGTCCGAGAAGCAGATACACATACCGAAAATCCTTCACCACTTGCTGTTGCACTTGATGTACTTGGTAGGGGCTATACGTTGTTGTGCAAAGATGACTATGAAACTCTGGAAAAAGAGTTCTATCTTTACGATGCATTATATGCTTATTTCAGAAAACAGATAGAGAACCAAGCGAAGTAATCATGAGCAAATGGCGTTCACTCGTTAATATCTCATTAGTAGATTTTTCTGCAAGGTTGAGCTATAACATTGCAAGAACGCCATTGTTGCCACTTTTTGCATTGTTTTTGGGAGCATCTCCATCGCTAATCGGTATAATAGTGGGGGCATCCACTGTAACAGGCATTTTCCTGAAAGCCCCTTCAGGAGCCTTATCCGATCACATTGGCAGAAGGAAAATGCTTCTTTTTGGGGCACTCATTTTTGCCGTTATGCCCTTTAGCTATATCGTTGTAACTGCGGCCTGGATGCTTATTGTAATAAGAATTATTCACGGAATGGCTACCTCAATATACGGGCCGGTAGCAAATGCGGTTGTTGCCAATATTGCTGGTAAAGAAAAGGGGAAATACCTGTCAATTTTCTCATTGATAAAAATTGGGACTAATGCTATAGGCAGCCTAATTGGTGGCTGGCTATTATACTATCTGGCAAAGGGACAGGATTACACTATAAGCGATTTTCGTTACGCTTACCTTTTTTGCGGGATTTTAGGAGTACTTGCGTTAATAGTAGCCTTCTTTGTGCTTCCTAAAGTAGAACCGTCATCCGAACATAGAGGAATAAAAGATTCTTTTAGCAAAATCATTGATGGATTAAGAGACACAGGCAGGAATCTTAAAATATTAATGACTTCCTCAATGGAATCGATTCAAAATATGACCATGGGTGCAGCAATGGCGTTTTTACCAATATTAGCAGTGACAGAATACCATCTTACAGTGCTTCAGGCTGGAATCTTATGGTCGGTTGTAACGGGTACTTCAGTTGTGTTAAAACCTGTTATGGGTTATCTCTCAGATAAAATGGAACGGTGGAAGCTTATTTCACTGGGTATGTTTCTTTGTGGTATTTCATTTGTAGGGTTCACATTAACTTCTGAGTTTTATCTGCTGACAATAATATCAGTATTTTTTGGTTTTGCTGAGGCAATTGTAACTACCTCAACTGTTGCCTATGTAGCCGAAGTGGCATCAGAAAAACGACTTGGAGCCAGCCTTGGCGTGTTTGGTACCATTGCTGATACAGGACAGGCTTTGGGCCCAATAATTATCGGGATTCTACTTACCTATACAAGTTACTTTAACAGCTTTTTGATTATTTCATTGTTCATAATTTTGTGGACAATTTTATATGCTACCATACAAGTAAAAGAAAAAAGGCAGTAGTAAATTGAAAACTACTGGTCACAGCATACACGTAAGGGGCTTACGACTTGTCCTTCGGTAGTAACGCCGATGACGAAAACGTTGTTTCCAGTGCTTGATAGTCCCTCATTATCGGGTAATATAGCCCTAAGAAAAATAACTGGAAGTTAATATAAAAAAGAGGAGGGTATAGGAAGGTAGAGGAATGTTAGGGACAATGTCTCAATGTTCACCCTGTGAAATACTACCATTTTTTAAGGTAAAATCCAACGAATGCTGATATTTCACAGTGAACAGGAATTACCCAAAGGCAAAATTATTTCACAGGGCAAGGAATGCAATTTGAAACATCCATGACGGATTTTAGACGCACTCGGGCATGATTATAACGATTCAATATTACCTTTTGTGTAAAAAATTGAAATAATAAAAATATAAACTGATGATAAAAAACCGCAAAGAACGCCAAGTTTTTACGCAAAGTGCGCAAAGAAAAAACTCTGCGACCTNNTTTGCGGTTAAAAAAATAAAATATGAAAAGTAATAACTTGTATAAATTTAAACAGACGAATTAGACGATTTGTTTTTTGGGAATTCTCAAAAAAAAGAGAAATGGAACTTTACTAATGTTTCGCACGTATAAATATTATTCTATAAATCAAACATTTACAAATGGATTGAAATTACATGTAATTCATTATCAAACTATTGATAACTCCAATTCTTATTAAATACTTTGTGAAACTTTGTGCTTACTTCGTGTTCTTTGTGGTTATATTCAACGATTGAGATTTTTAACACAAAGGTCTCAAAGGGATTCACAAAGATCACGAGGATTGTATGTGTTTGGAAATTAACATCATAATCCATGAGAATTAAGTGGGAACATTAGTCAGTAAGTTAAACCTTAAAATAAATTTACTATGAAAAGATTTAAAAATAGCCCTATCCCTGTGTTTTGTCAGCTACCTGTCATTTTCGCAAGCTGACACAAAAGAAAATCAAATTGATATTATTGCAGGTTATTTGGAAA
The DNA here is from genome assembly GCA_002402535.1 of Candidatus Shapirobacteria bacterium UBA4809. GTDB lineage: Bacteria > Patescibacteriota > Microgenomatia > UBA12405 > UBA12405 > UBA12158. The sequence goes on along the minus strand of DHGB01000061.1, from coordinate 613 downwards.
ATAGTGTTATACAATTTGTTAAGATGGATGGTTGGGGGTCGTGGGAAAACGGTAAAGGTTTTTGTTTAGGTATCAACTATAATAGAAAAGTTTCCACAAACATCTGGTTAAATTCAGGAATCATCTTTCAAAGAACTCTTAATGATTATAATCCCCCACCAACCGGACTACCGACCTCCACAGTTGAAAATATCGAAACCAGAATGCTAAGAATTCCACTAAAAGTTAAAATTGACTTTCTAAAGCGGTTTTACCTGAGAACTGGTTTTTTAATTGATACAGAGATAAGCAATAAAAATGAAACTGGCATCGACAATCAGTCGGGAATTGGGTATGCCTTGGGCATTGTATTAAATTTAAAAATAGCTGACACATTTTTTTTAAAATATTGAACCAGAATTAGGATACACAGCTTTAATCCCCTTTAATCCGGTAGAGTATCAGTAACATTTTCTGCTACATGGCGTTAAATTTAGTGTTGGGTATCGATTTTAATTTTATTGGTTCTACCACGAATTTAATGATAACTTGCAATTTGTTTATATGTATTTTATATGTAGTTAATATGTTGTATCTAAGAAGTTGAAAATATTTAGAAAAAGCAACATTTTAA
>DHGB01000014.1 GCA_002402535.1 Candidatus Shapirobacteria bacterium UBA4809 | reverse complement strand
TTTTAACAAATTCTGCTTTTGCCTTTTTAATCAGCTGTGGCGGTTGTGGGATAATTGGCTCTTTTTGCTGGTTAATAAACAGCGGTTTTGCTGGAGCTTCAAACTTAGGTAAAGGGGGAAGTGGGGGTGCCGATTTAAACAATTCTTGATATTTTGGTAAAGATCCACCTGTATTTTCGCTTTCTTCACCTTTGTTTTTCGTATTGGCTATTTTGCTAAGTCCTTCCTCTGTTTTTTTATTTTCTTCAATTTCCATTTGGGCAATTCTTTTTTGCAGCGCCTCTTCTGGCGATTCCTCGACCTCTGGTTTAAATAAAGCTTGTGGCTTTATCTCAGTAATAATTTTATCCACCTCTTTTACCTCTTCCTCTTTAGGTTTTAGACTTTCTTCTATTTTTTCCTCCTTCTTCACCAGCGCTGCTTGTTTTTCGGCAATTTTTTGCCGCAGTATTTCCTCCGGATTAGAAGTAATTAATTTATGTTCTTCCTCTGAGGCGATAACCTGAATTGCCACGTGGTTTTGTCCCGCAAAAAAGATTCCCTCTCCTTTATCGGCTGAGAGTAGTAGTTGTTTTTCTCCTTCAGATAGGTAGAATGTCTCTCCAATGAGATCAATGGCGGCGCTGTGTTGTTTAAGCAGTATTTGAATTGAGCTGTTTGTCACTATTTCTTTTCCATAGGGTGTATTTAAGAAATCGTCCACATCTTGGGTGATTGTCGTTACTCCCAGATAATATTTTCGGCCTCTTTTAATAATTCCTCTCAGAAATGCCGCCGAATCGTCATGTTGCATTAAATACCAGGCCTCATCCACCACCAAAATTCTCTTTTTTAGCTCTTTTTTAACAATCGTCCAGATATAATCGAGAACAATATGCATGGCTACCGGTCGCAGACTATCCTCCAAATTGCGAATGCCAAAAACGACAAAACTATTATTTAAATTAACTGTTGTTTTTTGATTGAAAATTCCCGCAAAAGAACCTTTAATGTATTTTTCCAATCTTGCCGCTAAGTTTTTTGCCTTTTCTTCTTCAGCTCCAATTAAAGCTTTGTACAAATCTTCAATCAGTGGTGCTTCTCGATTCTGGGTTTCTGGATCAGGCGATATCCCTTTAGCTTTATAAGCCTCCATTATTGACTTATCTAAAATTGATTCTTCAATCGGATCCATAGTCCCGAGCATTATTTTAAACATTTTGTGTAAAGTCAAAATCTTGTCGTTGAGGGCATTTTCACCCTCTTCTGTTACCAGTGACAAATCAAAGGGGTTTATTTTTGAGGCTTCTCCGTAACCAAAAGCAATATATTGTCCTCCCACCGATTCCGCCAGGTTCTTATATTCATTTTCCGGATCGATAACAATAATGTCGGTTCCGAGCATTAGTGACCTCATTGCTTCTAGTTTAATCATGTAGGATTTACCGGCTCCAGCCGAGGCAAAAACCACTGAGTTGTAGTTGGGCATTGAAAATCGGTCAAAAATTACCAGAGAACCATTGTGTTCATTAATTCCAAACATAATTCCCTTGTCATCAGAGAGATCTGAAGATACAAAAGGGAAGGTACTGGCGAGTGAAGTTGTATCCATGTTTCTGGTAATATTTAGTCTATCCGAACAGATAGGTAAGGTTGTGATAAAGCCCTCTTCCATTTGTAAACTGGCTTTTTTGGACACTATCATTAGAGCTCCCAGTCCCGACTCTAAATTTTTGGTTGCCGAATCAAGCTCTTCTTTGGTCTTGGCCGACAAAGTCATGTATAAACCAAATTGAAAAAATCTTTCTTCTCCCTTAACTAGATCTGCCTGTAAAGTCAAGGCATCTTCAAGTTTTGCCTGAGTTGCCGGATTTACAATTCTACCCCTTTGAATATCGGTACTTAATTCGGCTTCCATTTCGGCAATTTTTCGTCGAAGATCATCTAGAATTTCCTTACCATCGGTCGGATAAATAAACATCGAAATTTTTAAAGACGCGTCAAAATTAATTAAAGTTGACAACCAGTTTAGTCCCACAAACCTTGGATATCCGGCGACGAAACAAGTTCGGTAATATTTGTTGTCAATTCTGAGGTAGTTAAAATCAACTTCAATTGCTGACGGAGCAATAATATCTTTAATTGACACTAGTCCTTCCACAAATTGCTTTGCCTCACCCAAGTTTTTTGTTTCCTCAATCTTTGTTTCTGCTTCAGGAACGTTTTTCTTTTTCTTTATAATATCTAGTAAATTCATTTTTTATTTTAATTTTTAGNNTTTTTAGGTTTTTAATTGAAGATTGAAGATTGAAGATTGAAGATTGAAGATTGTAGATTTTTCCTCATTGTTTTCCTGTTATCGCTGCGGCGATGTAGTCAACATTTTGTAATCTTTGGTTGTTAGCGATGTCCTCATTATAGGTTTTATAAAATAATTCAATCAACTCTTTGGTGTTTAGGGCTTTAATTTCCAGTCCTAGTCTCGAAAAAAGTCGGACCAGATGATCCTCTTTTGGCTTAAGAGCCGCTTTGGCTTTTTCCAAAATATATTCTTTTGAATAAGGCAACTCTGCCTTCTTTTTAATTGGATTTAAGACCGAAAATGCCTGTTTTTGAGCATTTTTTATTCCCAGTTCTAAACTAGAAAAAGGGATTACCACATAAAAAGTTTTTGACAAAACGTCATTTCTTTTTACTGTTTCTTCCACAAATTTCTTGTAAGAAGTAATTCTCTCTTTTAGTTTTTGATTTGTTTGTTTATTTTTCGCTTCTTCTAAATTATTTAAATAACTACTTACATCTTTGGTAGTTGAGTTAATTACAATTTGAATTGTAAAATTCAATGAATTTAAAATTCCTCCGTAGGCAAACACCAGGGCACTCTGTTCCCGCTCTGACAGTAAATCGAAATTTACCGAAGAGACCTGAAGCACCATCGAAGCCGAACCGTCTTTGAGCAGAACGATTCCATCAACAATATCTTCAATCGGCAGATTGTTTTGGGTGCTTCCCTTGATGGCAATTTTTAGAGGATCATTTGGCATGCTATTTAATAATAACCTATTTGTTTACTATTTGGCGAGAATTTTAATTGGCTCAACGATCTTTCCCGTTAGGTTTATTTCTACTCGGTCAAATTCTAAATTTTCTTTTTCTGTGACCACTAAATATTTACCATTACTCAGTTGGGTTAGAGTTTTAAACTGTCCCAGCTTGTTGGTTTTCAGTACCCGACTTGGATTACCATCCTTGTCTTGGATTTCAACAATTGCCCCCTCAACAATTTTATGGTTAAGATCAAGAACCATTCCCACCACTAAATTTGGTAAATCGGGAATATCCGGCATGGGAATTTCTCCAAACACCACTGTTCCTGTCGCCCCCAGTTTTTCTGTTTTTAAATCCAAATTTACCGGCTTTACCTCTTCTTCTTTTTTCTCTTCTATTTCCTCTTTAGGCTTTAGATTTTCCTCAACTTTTTCCTTCTCTTCCTCTTTAGGCTTTAGACTTTCCTCTTTTTTTTCAAAAATCTCTTCTTTTATTTCCTCCCTCTCTCTTCCAATCGACGGCAAAGAGTTAATAAATTCTTTAACTTTCTTATCCTCCTTTATTGGAACCACCACCTCTTCTTCCTCGTCACTTTTTAGTTGCTTGCTCAAATCAATTTCTAGCCAGTTTTTGGGACTTTCTTTCTTATAGGTATAAATTGTTGGTGAATAAATTGATTTAATAAAAGCCATCAGCCAGGTCTCCAGTGGCCTATCTTGAAAGGGGACAAAGGCCAGAGCCAGACCACCCGCCGCAAATATAAAAATTAATGGCCATTTAACAAAAAATACCAGCTTGCTCGAGTTAATCAACAAGGCGATAATTATTCCCCCGGCCGCTTTCCCAAATTGTTTCAGAGTCATATCTCCTACCAGTTTGAATTCGTAGGAAGTAATCTGCTGTGGAATTGGATGTTGTTCCATTACTAAATTCTACCCTATTAAAGCATTTATTATAAATATTATTTTT
>DHGB01000037.1 GCA_002402535.1 Candidatus Shapirobacteria bacterium UBA4809 | reverse complement strand
TTTATTCCATGCTTTTCTTTAGTGTTGTTTTTGAAAATGAACCGCCCTATAAAAATGTCGTTACTCACGCTGAAGTTCGTGACGAAAAAGGAGAGCGAATGAGTAAAACCAAAAAAAACGGTATTCCCTTTGATGATGCTATCGAAAAAATGGGCGCTGACCCCATGCGCTGGCTTTATTGTCAACAAAAAGCCTATACTAGTGTCAATTTTGGTTACAACATTGCCGATCAGGTCAAACGTGATTTTCTCCTCATTCTCTGGAACTCTTATCGATTTTTTACCCAGCATGCCAATTTAGAATCTTGGCAGCCAACACCAGACGTCATTGCGAGTGAAGCGAAGCAATCATCAGAGCCTATAGATAAATGGCTGTTTTCCCGCCTAAATCACACTATCGAAATAGTCACCACTAATCTCGAAAAATATAATACCGCCAAGAGCACCGCTGCCATCGAAAAACTCGTCAGTGATCTTTCTACCTGGTATATCCGGCGGAGTCGGGAAAGAACAGACAATTTTTCTCTTCTTTTCTATGTTTTTGATAATATTTTTCGACTTATGGCCCCAATTACCCCCTTCCTAAGTGAGGTTTTATACCAGAACCTACACCAAAACTCGTCAATACATCTTCAGGATTGGCCACATAGCCAAATAGAATATATTAATGAAAAACTGGAAAGTGATATGGAGCTGGTGAGAAATCTGTGCCAACAGGGCCACTCTGAACGTCAAAAAGCCTGTATCAAAATTAGACAACCTCTCTCAACCATAACCATTTGCTGTCCCGTGGTGATTTCGCAGGAGTATCTAAACAGTCTCTCTGAAATTATGTCTCAGGAGCTTAATGTCAAAAAAGTTAATATCAGTCAAGAAAAAAACACTAAAGTAATCCTCGATACGAACATCACCCCTGAGCTTTCCGCCGAAGGTGAATTTCGTGATCTTGTTCGAAATATCCAAGTTCTCCGAAAAAATCAGGGCTTTGAGATCAAAGACCGGATCAAAATTACTGCTCCAGGCTGGCCTAAAAATTATGAATCACAGATATTAGCTAAAACCCTGGCCGATTCAATCGAAAAAGGGGATAAACTAAGTGTCGAAAAAATTTCATGAGAAATAAATTTCCTCTAGCTCTTGTCATTAGTCTTATTGTTCTTTGTTCGTTTAATCTACTCATGATTAGTTCTCTGGCTCCTTCACTCTTATTAAAACAAATCCTCTCCTGGATTATTGGAATTATTTTATTTTTTATCGGTCTCCAAATAAACCCCAAACAAAGTCAGCCCTACCGCTGGTCTCTTTTCTTTTTTGCTTGTTTTATGTTGATGCTACCTATAATTTTAGGAAATTTGACCAGAGGCTCTCATCGCTGGATTAACATCGGCTTTTTAACTCTACAACCAAGCGAAATCATGAAAGCTCCTCTGATGTTATTTTTGGCCACCACGAGTCAGCCCTTATTTTTATTAATTCCTGTTTTTATTGTTATGCTTCAGCCAGATCTCGGGTCTGCCATCACTATTTTAGTCTTGATGCTACCAGCCATATTTTATAATCCAAAAATTCTCAAACTTAGCCTATTTTTAGGTATTATTTTAGTTTTTCTCTCTCCCGCTGCCTACCGTTTTGTTCTCCGGGACTATCAGAAAGAAAGGATTGTTAATTTTTTAAATCCCACTGCCGATCCTCTTGGTCAGGGTTATAATCTAATTCAATCTCAAATTGCCATTGGTTCTGGAGGATTATTTGGTAAGGGTTATCGCCAGGGAACTCAGGCCCAGCTTTTATTTTTACCTGAAAAACACACTGATTTTATTTTTGCGGCCACGACTGAAGAGCTTGGTTTTTTCGCCATTTCCCTAATAATTTTGGCTTATTTTTTTATTATCAAAACCCTAATCGAAAAAGCCTACAATACTCACAATAATTTACCTTTGTTTATCTTTACTCTCGGCATTGCTATCGAAATCTGGACTCAAGCCTTTATCAATATTGGCATGAATCTTGGTCTTCTCCCGGTCACCGGCATTCCCCTGCCTTTTATGTCAGTTGGTGGTTCTTCAATCATGTCTTTACTTTTTTCTCTGGGAATTATTTACTCTGCCTAAAAATTTATCCTATGATATAATCGAAAAGTATGAAATATGCGGTAATTGCCATTTCCGGCTCACAGTACAAAGTAGAAGAAAACCAAGTAATTACAGTTGATAAATTGGATCCTTCAATCAAATCTACTCCTGAGGTTCTCTTAACTGTCGATGGCGATAAAGTAAAAGTCGGCAATCCTACCGTCAAAGACGCTTCAGTTGAATTTGAAAATGTTCGAGATTATCAAGGCGAAAAACTCCGAGTCTCGACCTTTAAAGCCAAATCCCGTTACCGAAAAACTAAAGGCTTTCGCGCCCAACTCACCGACATTAAAATTACCAAGTTAAATTTTAATTGATAATTGTTAATTGAAAATTGATAATTAAATTATATGGCACATACCAAATCCCAAGGAAAAACCAATCAAAAATCAAATCGTCCCGGCCAAAGGCGGGGGATTAAAAAATTCGGTGATCAAAAGATCAAAGTCGGTGAAATAATTGTCCGTCAAGTTGGCTCCAAATTTCATGGCGGTGCCGGGACTAAAACAGGTAAAGATTTCACTATTTATGCTATTAGACCAGGTATCGTAAAATTCTTCACTAAATTTGGTAAAAAAGTTGTTTCAGTCATCAAAGCCTAAATTTTGATATAGTTCATCTCTCTTTTTTCACGAGGGTTTTCATAGTAACCTGGAGCTATGAAAGATATTACCCAAATTCCTACCAATCAGCTCGAACCAAATCCACTTCAACCAAGAGGTATTATCAACTCAGACTCAATTTCTGAACTAGTTGAATCTATCCGAGAACATGGTATTTTAGAGCCCTTAATTATCGCCCAAACTCCGGCTGGCTATCAAATAATTGCCGGCGAGAGACGCTGGCGGGCAGCCAGAATCCTTAAATTACCTTACGTCCCAGCAATTATTAAAAAAACCACTCCCCAGCAAATGCTGGAAATGGCGATTGTTGAAAATGTCCAGCGTAAAGATTTAAATCCCATCGAAAGAGCTAAAGCCTTTTTAAGGCTCAAAGAAGAATTTGGACTCGATAATCACGCCATTGCCAAAAAAGTTAGTAAAAGTGTTCCTTACGTGATTAATGTCTTAAAGCTTCTGAGTCTTCCCGATGCCATCAAGGATGGACTGCTCTCCGGTCTGATCTCTGAGGGGCATGCCAGAGCCCTCAGTGGCATTGGCGACACCCGTTTAATGATCGAAGCGTACAAGGTGATTCTAAAAGAAAAAGCTTCAGTCCGCCGGGCTGAAGAAATAGCCCGCCGCATGAGACAAAAAATTGACGAAGGGTTAATTCCCATCAATAAGGAAAACATTCCCCAATTTTTAAAATCACGCCTCGACAATATTAGTAGTGATTTAGAATCAGTTTTTGATAATAAAACCACTCGAGTCAAAATTTCCCAAACTAATATTTACACCCGCGTTGTATTTCAATTTCAAGGCCCAGTCGAAAAACGCTTTGAACAACTGGGAGAGCTTTATAAAGAAATTTGCAAGAAAGACCTAAAAACGGACAGTGGGAATTAGACCCATTTCACTGACTGGCCAGTATTTAAAAAAGGCTTTGCCGACAATCAAAGATTTATCAATCGGACCAAATTCTCGGCCATCACGAGAATGAGATCGGTTATCTCCAAAAACTAAATATTTGCCATCAGGGACCTCAACCTCAACGCCCTCTTGGCAATAAGAACCGGAATCAGTCATATAGTCATCAGGAATAAATGATTGCTCCAGTAATTTTCCATTCAAATAAACCTCGCCATTTTCAACCATTACCTTATCACCTGGCAACCCAATTATTCTTTTAATATATTCACACTCATCCTCAGCGCAGGGCTCGGTAGGAGGCGCTTTAAAAACGACGACGTCACCTCTTTGAGGAGCTCCAAACTGATAAGAAATTTTATCTGTCAGTAAATATTCCCCGTCAATAAAATTGGGCACCATTGAAGACCCTTTAACCTGGTTTGGCTGAGCTACAAATAAATAAATTAAAACAAAAACAGATAATGCCAATACTATTGATTGGACAAATTCTAATATAAAAGAACCGAGGGAAAATGCTGGTCTAAATTTCATAATTTATAGTCTAAACCTTCGCTTAAATAAATACCACCATTTACTTG
>DHGB01000051.1:8850-17663 GCA_002402535.1 Candidatus Shapirobacteria bacterium UBA4809 | reverse complement strand
TTCATAAACTCTTCGAATTCTTTGTCATCCAAACTTTCCTTTTCCACTAAAAGTTTAGCCAGTTCATCTAATTTCTTTCTATTTTTCTTAAGTAGTTCTTCGGCCCTATTTAAGGCCGTATTGACTAGTTTTTTAATTTCCCCATCTACCCTTCCCTGCATCTCATCAGAAATTTTACTCGGCTCCATCCAAGCTTTCCCAAAATCATCGGTATCAATTTGTGGTCCCCAATTTATAGGTCCGAGTTCCGACATTCCCCACTCGACCACCATATTTCTGGCAATATTAGTCACGTGATTAATATCACTGCTGGCTCCGGTGGTAATATCGTTAAAAACCAGCGCTTCGGCCGCCCTGCCTCCCATGGCCATCGCCATTTGTTTTATCAGTCTCGATTTAGTTTCGTGAACTCTATCCATTTTAGGCGGAATTAGGGTAAATCCGAGTGCCATTCCCCGTGAAACAATCGAAATTCGGTGTACCGGGTCTAGGTCCTCAGCAAAATTAACAATCGCGTGTCCCGCTTCATGATAAGCTGTCATTAACTTATCCTCTTCTGTTTGATCTCGGCGTTTTTCTGATCCTAGTTTAACTTTTAGGGCCGCTTCTTCAATATCCACCATTTCAACCTCTTTTTTATTTTCTCTGGCGGCTTTTATAGCCGCCTCATTAAGCATGTTTTCAAGATCAGCTCCCGAAAAACCCACCGTTCTCCTGGCCACAGTTGTCCAGTTCACCTTTTTTTCAAAAGGTTTCCCTTTAGCATGAATTTTAATTATCTCTTCTCTGTCCTTTAAGTCGGGCATTTCGAGGACCACTCTCCTGTCAAAACGGCCTGGTCGCAGTAGTGCCGGATCTAGTAAATCGCCGCGATTAGTCGCCGCCAATACTACCACCGCCGTATTAGTTTCAAATCCATCCATTTCGACTAGTATTTGATTTAGCGTCTGTTCTCTTTCTCCGTGGCCTCCATCCATTCCTCCTCTCATTCGTCCAATCGCATCAATCTCATCAATAAAAATAATGGCTTTACCCGCTTTTTTGGCCGTCCCAAAAAGATCCCGTACCCGGCTCGCTCCAACTCCCACCAGCATTTCCATAAATTCCGACCCAGCCATACTATAAAAAGGTACATTGGCCTCTCCCGCTACCGCCTTAGCCAGCAGTGTTTTACCAACTCCTGCCGGTCCTACCAGCAAAACTCCTCTTGGAGCCCTGGCTCCCATTTTTTGATACTTTTCTGGATGTTTTAAAAAGTCGACCACTTCTTCCAGATCTCTTTTCGCCTCTTCCACTCCGGCCACATCTTTAAAAGTAATATTTTGTTTTCCCTTGATAAATAGTTTTGCGGTTGATTTTCCAAAACCAAACATTCCTCCACCCTGAGCCCCGCTTTGTCGATTAAAAAACCACAAAATAAACAAAATCGGAATTCCAATTCCGAGTAGTGTCCCCAGTATTTCCCCAATGGCTTTCCAGCCACTTCTGTTTTCAACATTAAAGCTTACCGACGACATATCTACTCCCTCTCTTTGCATTATCTCCGACATTGAAACATTACTTTCTTTGGAGGCTACCAGTATTTTCGCCTGCCCTGTCGTAGCCTCTGGCGAAGTCGGGTCTTTTAGTGTCACCAAAATTTCATTGTCCATAACCGTTATTTCTTTAACCTCATTCTTTTTTATCGATTCAATAACCCTTGATAGGGGTACTTTTGCCAGTTTATCTCCGACGAGACCCGTGATTAGAGCCGAGCCAATTATGTAAAACATCAATAGAGAAATTAAGGTCTTCATTATTTGTGCCGGACCTATCTCGATTCTTTTTATTTTTACTCCCGGTGGTAGTTTATCCATTATCTCTTTTGGTATCCCTTGACTCGACGTAGCTTTCGGCGAAGTCGGTTTGTTATCTTTTTTCTTAAGTATCTTTTTTATTCTTCCCCACATAGATATCAATTATAACATCACCACCATTTATATTATTTAGATTTTAGACTTTAGTTTTTTTTATTTCCCCAAAAGTTCTATCAACCTTTCTCTGTCATCCCCTTGACCCCTCCCTTGGCCTGCCATAGCCTTGGCGTCGGCGGCTTTTACCCAAAACTCATGTCGACACTTTGTACATTTATAAAATATTTTAAAATATCCCGATTTATAAACACTTTTAATCGGTTCCATTAGACCCCCACAATCACTCGCCCGATCTCCGGGAATTTCTTCATCGACGTGTTTCCCAAAAAGACACCTCGGACAGTGATCCGTATACCCATCCCCCATCACCTTTTCCCCGCAATTTTCACACTCAAAATTTTCAGTTTTTCTTATAAAATTTTTCATCTCTCTATCTCTACTCCCATTTTAATATCCTTCTCCAGCTTTTGATTAAAAAGTAGTTTTCCTCCGACGACACTCGCCACCGGCTCAGCCGCATTTATCTGCCAATTAGTAGGCACTGAAATCAAACTCACCATATTTGTCTCTCCATAACCACTCTGTTTTTGAACATAATTTAAATAAGAAAAAGTTGTCACTTTGCTTAAATCAATTTCAGCACTATATTTAACTTCAACTTCAATTTTCTTACCAATAGGCACAGTCACCAGAAAACCCACTTCTCTTTTGCTACCGTTCAAATTTATTTTTAGGTTCTCCCCACTGACAATATTTTTTTCGCCACTGCCACTCTCACTCCAATTAATCTCTTCTACTCGGCTTTCGGTCGGTATGTAAACTCTTAAATAATTTTTATAATCTCCAGCTGGCCAGTTGGTACTTTTAGAAGTGTTTTCATAAATTATTTTTAATTTATTTTTAATTATCTTTTCTCCTATTTCTACCTCTCTTTCAACATTTCGATACAAAAAGTAATTTGCCTTATTTACACCCATATTTGCCTCTACTAGATATAAATAGTCCGCAAAACAACCAACCTGCTCTGAGCTTGTCGAAGGGCATTTTCCCTCGTAAATTGACCCGTCCCAGCCTGCCTCCGCTATCACCTTGGCCGCTTCACTATTGTTAAAACTAATTTGTATCTCGTTTCGATCAAGTAAATCAACTATTGTCGTCAGTAGTTTTTGTCCCACATTTCCCTTGGCCATTTTAATTTCTTCCATTAGTTGCTTACTAACTCCTCCGAGAAAACTCGCCTTTTGTCCCGAGCCCGCAAAAAATTTATTATCTGAATAAAACTCGGCTTGCTCATATAAATTATTTTGATTCACTTTTTCCTTAAAATCGGGCACGAATATTTCCCCCATTACTCCAAGTACCGCCTTAACCGAAGCCAAATTTAATCCGATGACTCCGTCAACCTTCCTCCCTGTTTCCTTATCAAGAAACCATTGGACATCTCTGGAAACCAGAGGAAAACTGGCTTGCCAATTAGCATCTCTCATATACCAGCCCGCCTCTCCCAAATATTTTTTAATTTCCTCTGGTGGTTCCACGTGCCCTCTTAGTTGTCCGTCTGCTTCGTAAATATCATTGACCTGAAAATTTATAAAACGACCTCCCTCAAAGGCCAAAATCGCAAAAGAACCGATAAAGCCCCCTGATGGCCTAATTTCGTTTTCGTTTTGCAGGAGCACCAGGTATTCTCTCCTTTTTCCATCAAGTCCAATCATTTCCGGTAGTATCCGGAGTATTTCATTCATCTTTTCCGCTGTTTTTCTTTGGCTTTCCAGCTTTACTTTAATTTTATTTAGATCGCTTCTAAATCTACTCGGGAGCCAGCCCCACTGCCCCGACAGTCTCCCTTGCAAAATCCCCATTTTAGAAATCACCATTTCTGTCTTTTTTGCCACTTCGAAAAGCTCTTCTTCCATTTCTACCTCTGTCTCCCCAAAAATATCTTGACTAATTTTCTCGCTGCTTTTGACGAGTTCCAGATTTAACTTTAAAAGTTCAATTACTTCGCTTTCAATCCGTAGCAGACTGCCTACTTTTCCTGTTTCAAAAATAGCTAAATTTTTCTCGTTGTTTGAGGCCAGAATTTTAATTTTCTTTTCAGCTTCAACATAATTGTTTTCTTCAATCAAGTTTGAAATCCTCAAAATATTTTTTGGAATTGACGCCACTTTTATTATATTTATGATAAGTACCACCAAAAATATCAATAAAACCGCGCCAAGCCCCCACCTCCACCAGTTATCTTTCTTCTTTTTTTCCTTCGCCTCGACGAAGTCCCGCTTAATCGGGACGAAGTCGGGTTTTTCCTCTTTTTCTTCTTCCACTTTTCTCTCTGGTATCGGACTTGATGCAAATTTTTCAAACACAATTTCTTCCTTTGTCTCGCCAAAGTCTTCGACGACGGCGGGTTTCACTTTTTCTTCAACTTCTTCCTCAATCTCTATCTCAATTTCCTCCTTCTTTGTCTCGACGTAGTCCTTCTCTGATGGGACGAAGTCGGATTCTATCTCCACCTCAAATCTCCTTTCTCTCTTTTCTTCTTCAATTTTTGGCTTAAAATCGTTGCTTTTAACTGCCGCCTTTTTTCGGTTATCAGCATCAACCTTCGCTACAAAATATTGCACCGCCTCTTTGGCTCCTTGTTTAAAAGTCGTTTCCGCCTGCCATCTCAGTATTTGTTGGCTTTCTCTAATCATTTTTTCCTTTTCCGGCGACTCTTCTTTTTTTGACGAATCCTGAATTACCTTAGTTCTCGTCATCTTCGCCTCATCTAAGAGCACCTCAGCCACTATCTTCGAGTTCGTTTCGCGTCCCCCAATACAGAAAATTTTTCCACTAGTACCAGAAAAAAAACAGGACCGGAGTATTGCCTCGACAAGGTCCTCCACCGCCAGAACCCGGTAAACCTGATCAAGACTCGGTAAAATCAAGTTTTTATTTCTGGCCGCGGTTAAAAATGCCTGCCCCAAAAACCCTTCTTCACTCATTCCCTCCCCATAAACATTTTCCCCAAAAACTATTCTCCAGTTTAGGAAACTACCGTCAAGTTTATTTTTCCATTCCTCTGCCTGTTTTTGATTGTCTGACACCAAAACTAACTTTTGATTTTTTTCCAATCTCTCCCACTCCCTCTCTCTGCCTTCAAAATCAAAAACATATGCCGCATTTTTAGGAATTTCCTCAATTTCTCCATCAATTATTTTTATCCCCTGCTCCCGCAGTTTAGAGACCAGTTTTACCGCCACAAAGTTATCTATTCCAAAAATAATTGCCGCCGAGATTAACGCCTCCATGTCTCTATTCTAAAGCATCTTTACCCTTGCGGTTATATTTCGGTTATTATGCGGTTATTTCTATGATAAATCTGTCATAACTTGTCAGACCATCTCTACAAAACGTGAAAAATCGTCATAACTGAATACTAATTAACTGAGTATTGATACAGATCAAAAAGTATTTATATTTTTTGCTATAAGTATTTTTTAAGCACGAGCCGGTGAGGTAATCCATCACGTGAGAGTGTCTTAAAAAATATTTATGCAAAAAAAATGTATATATTTTAATTTTAGACATCAAAAAATCCGTCAGTATCTTAAGTAGGGGAATAGGTCAATAAATCGTAATTACCAGCGTCTTTTAAGTCTTAAGGTCATTAGTCCTAACGATAACATCTCCGTCAACACCGTTACCATGGCCGCGCCCATTATTCCATGACGGGGGATAACCACCAAATTACCAATTAAATTAAAAATTAAAATGATTAAACCAACACCCAGCATTTCTTTCTGTCCTTCTTTTGAAATCAGGGTAAATCCCACTAAATGTCCCATATAGGCAAAAAGTAGAGCGACAATTAAAATTCTCAACACTCCCACTGAAGCTCCAAATTCACTTCCGGCCAGTATTGATACCATCATTGGTGCCATTAGCCAGACTCCTATTATTACCAATACTGAAGATAAAAATAAAATAATCGCCGAAGTTTTAAAAATATTATTTGAAGTAGACTGTTTTTGTTTTTTTGATAATATTGGGAAAATTCCGTTTACCAAAAAATAAGCCGGTTGAATTAAAACTCCATAGATTTTGTAGGCGAGGCCGTACCAGGCCACTTCTCTGGCCCCTAAGTATCTTTGAATCATTAAGCTATCAACGGCCCGATCATAGGCAGAAAAAATTAGCAAATAAACCCCCATTGGCCAGCTTATTTTCAATATTTTACTAATCAGCTTCTTATCTACTAATTTAAATTTAATTGTTCCCCTGCCTAGCCACCAGCCCCAGGTCAGGGTAACAATTCTGGCAAATAAATAAGTTCCAAAAATCCACCTTAAGCTAATATTTCCCCCATAAATCCAAAGACAGAGCAAAAATATTGTCGGAAACATCACTTCGATGAGAACCTTTATTTCCATTCTAATTCGGGTTTGCCAGACAACACCGAAACTGCCAGCAAGGGAGGTAAACAGAATCATCACCCAGGCCAGAATTGCCTCTATTCGAATTTCTCTAAAATCATTCCAGAAAAAAATAAAAATTATTCCCAAAGCTAAACTTAATCCCGCCATTATCAGTCGGGAAATCAAAGTATTGGTCCAAACCTTAACTTGCTCTTCACCTTCCTTTCTTGAGGCCTCCCTAACTCCCATTATCGAAGTTCCAAAATCGGCGAGACTATCAAAAAATACTAAGATCGAGGTAATAAAAATATATTGCCCATAAACCTCAATTCCCAGTCTTCTTGTCAAAATTCCAGTTGTTATTAGAGACACCAAAACCATAATTGCTTTACCCAAAATTTGCACCCCAGTATTCACCGCCAGTCTTTTAAACATCACTTATTTTATCTTATATTTGCCTCCCTTCTTCAAGGGAGGTGGCCAGAATGGCCGAAAGGTTTAAATCAATCCCAATATAATCGCCAAAAGCCATGAATTTTGTGGCAGCGTCAGCCAGTAATGATCAAAAAGCCCTGTTACTCCCACAATCGCCCACAACCACCAAAGTTTATATTTCATTATTTTAATAATCGTAGATTGTAGATTGAAGATTAATATAATTATTCCCACTATTCCTATTTCACTTAAAGCAAGTAGAAGAATATTGTGTACCGGCTGCATCCAGTAAAAGTTCCCTGTCGGAAATTTTGGCAAATTAACCACAAAATTTCCCGCCCCAATTCCAAAAAGAGGGGACTTTCGAATCATTTTTAGCGCCGACACTGCCAGTGCCTCTCGTTTTTCAAGGCTATTTATATCCCAGCCTCCCACAAAGTCACTGATTCGATAGTTAATACTAACCACCCCCAAAATTAAACAAATAACTCCAACAGAGAGTAGTATCTTTCCCGTAATAATTTTTAGACTTTTGGCTTTAGTTTTTAGAATTTCTTCTGCTATTAGCATTCCCGCCGTCACCACCCACACCACCCTACTTCCCGACAAGGCAATTCCCAGCACCGCACTCCAATTTACAATCCAGTACCCCATCTTCTCAGCTGAAGATTGAAGATTTAAGATTGAAAATTGTTTCTTCCACCACCACCACGCCAACAGCAAAAACCCAGCCAGAGAGTTTGGGTGAGAAAAAGTCCCGTAAGCTCTTATCCAGGCCTGATCAAAAACTCTAAACTGAGCAATTCCAATGCCTCCATAAGTAAACCTTCTCTCCCCAAGCCACCACAAAATTCCATTGAGACTTCCACCTTTTATTATCTGAGCTAAACCTAAAAAGGCTTCTACAATAATCCACCAAGGCACTATTTTTGTTAAATAATTGGTAAATTTTTTTTTATTTTTACTCAGCAATTTTACCGTCAGCCACCACTGTCCAATTCGGAGCCAGCGGTAAAGCGCTACCCACCTTGCCGTTGCCAAAACTATGTTTACCCCCACAAACATAATCAAAATCAAATTATTAAAATTTAATAAATTTAGTTTTTTAAACTTATTCTTTTTGTTTGAAGACTGTAGATTGAAGATTGAAGATTTCTTTATCACCCATAAAAGCCATACCAAATCAGTTAGATAAAAAATTATGGACAAATAATCAATTCTTATCCCCACCACACTACTTTCTCCTAGCCAAAAATGTCTTCCCAATTGCGTTGGAATTAAAATCAACCAAATTAATAATAAGACATCACCCAAACTAGTTTTAATTCTCTCCACGCCCTATCCTATCACATTTTGTTCTCTTTAGACTTTAGACTTTAGGCTTTAGATTTTAGACTTTTCTTGTTTTTTCCTTATCACAATATGTCTCTCTTCTCCCTCACCCTCCGAATCACTGGTGATTCCCTCAATTTCAGTCAACACCACATGACAGATTCTCCTTTCATAAGAGCTCATGTTTGATAAATGAACCTCTTCTCCGGTTTTTAGGACTTTATCTGCCAGCTCTTTAGCCATATTTTCCAGTCTTTCTTTTTGTTCTCCTCGATAATTATTAATATCGAGCAGGACTCTCACCCATTCACCCAGTTCTTTTTTTACCATTAAAGACAAAATTAGCTGCAAAGCGGCCATATTGCGTCCTCTAAAACCTATTAATCCCCCTGGTTTGTTGACAGTTACATTTACGAGTACCTGGCCCTCTTCTCCAACCACGTCTTCAACAAAAGCATTGTCGACCTCGAAGTTGATTTTTGACAGCAATTCACAGGTCAAATTTAATATAATTTCGTTTCTTTTTTTGTTATCCATAGTGGCCATTTTACCACAACTTTTATCACTATTTCCTGTCAATTCTGGCCATCAACATTTGCTGACCCGCCATTACCGCACTGTTAACAAACCAGTAAAGAAGAATTCCAATAGAAAAATTAAAACCGATAATAATTGTCATCAGTGGCATCATATAGGTCGACTGGGTTCTCATCGCTGCCATCATATCATCCTC
>DHGB01000051.1:7782-8826 GCA_002402535.1 Candidatus Shapirobacteria bacterium UBA4809 | reverse complement strand
GGCATCATTTTTTTAGCACTCCAATATTGAAGTAAACCGGATCCTAGCAGTAAAAATAAAGGCAAAATTAAAGCCGGACTAATTCCGCCACCCAGAGCCTTAGCTGGAGTCATCGATAAATTAGTTCCCAAAAATGTGTCTCTAAATTTAAACTCTTCGCTGGCCTTAAACTGTTGAATGAGTTGCTGGTTGACCGTTTCTCGGGTAATTTTTCCCTCAGCAAAGCCGGAAACCATATTAAAAGCTGAGAAGAAAATCATCAGAACTACAATCTGTAAAATATTTGGTAAACACCCGGACAGGGGATTCACCCCCTCTTGTTTGTAAAATTCCATCTGCGCTTTAGCCAATCCCTCTTTATCCTTTCCGTATTTTTCCTGCAATTTTCTTAATTTTGGCTGTAGTTCCTGCATTTTTTTGGCCGACTTTAAACTTGGCCAAACCAGTGGCATCAATACCAGTCTAATAATAATAGTGACCGCAATAATCGACCAGCCAAGGTTTCCAAATAAATAATAAAACCCAAACAGAGCATTAACAAAAGGCGCAATAAAAATATTCATGACTTCTATTCTATCAAATCTACACCGCCACCGCCCCATGGATGACATTTACTAATTCTTTTTACTCCCAGCCACAGACCTTTTACCACTCCGTATTTTTCTACCGCCTGATAGGTATATTGGCTACAAGTCGGCACAAAACGACAATTTTCTCCTCGAGATAAGTATTTTTTATAAAACACTAAAAGTTTTAAAATAATTTTTTTAAACACGCTTCTATTTCTCCTTCTTTTTTATCTAATATATTTTTTTTCACTAAAAAAATTCCCCTGAATCCTTCTGGGAAAATATCCATATTTAGTCTCACTGCCTCCATTAATCTCCGTCTAATTTGATTTCTCTCTACCGCTTTCTTCGAAATCTTTTTGGATACTATCACTCCAAACTTCCTCTGCCCTTCCGTAGCCGTAGGCGAAGGAGGGTTTATCCAAACTATCGAAAATAATTCCTCCGCCTTCATCTCTCCCTTGTTTTTTATCTC
>DHGB01000051.1:0-7755 GCA_002402535.1 Candidatus Shapirobacteria bacterium UBA4809 | reverse complement strand
TATACCGTCAACTTTATTCTGCCTTTTTCTCTTCTCTTTTTAATTATCTTTCGTCCTTTGGCTGTTTCCATTCTTTTTAAAAAACCATGAACCTTGGCTCTTTTTTTCTTTTTTGGTTGAAATGTCCCCTTTTGTTTCATGCGGTAATTTTATCATCTTTTCTCTTATTTTAGGTTTTAGAATTTAGATTTTTTATTTTCTTCAATTTGACCTCTTTTCAACTGTGGAAAACTCCTTTATTATAATGTGGATAACCCTAAAGGATCTCTTGCCTCGAGACCATTTTTCTGCCTGATCTTAGTTATTTTTTATTTTTTATTTTTTTAGAATTTAGAATTTAGAATTTTTTTATATTATATGGACCTTGACCAACTTTGGAAAAATACTCAGGAGGAGCTCCGGGTTGTTCTCGCTCCTGCTGTCTACCAAACCTTCGTTGCCAAAACTCAGCTGATTTCTCTACAAAATTCTGAGGCTATTATTGCCTGTTCTAATGCCTATCTTTGTGATTTAAACCAAAAACGCTATTATGAACTTTTTAAAAGCGCCTTTGACAACCAAACCAAAAAAGATAATCGCCTTAAATTTATCGTTCAGGAAATTATTAAAAATGAAGACAGTAATGGTCTAGCTTCTTCTCCTCTTTTTTCCTATCAACCTAAAAGCTCCGCCACTCATTTTACTCAGGCCGGTCTCCATCCAAACTATACTTTCGAAAATCTTGTCGTCGGCAATAGCAATAATTTCGCCTATGCTGCCGCCCAAGGAGTAATTAAAAACCCTGGTCTTTCCTACAATCCCTTTTTTCTCTGGGGTGGAGTCGGGGTCGGCAAAACCCATTTGATGCAAGCCATTGGCCACGAGCTTCTCAAAAACAATCCCGATCTAAAAATTAAATATTTCCCCGCCGAAACTTTTGGTAACGAACTCATTAATGCTCTCAAAACCAAAGCCATTAATCAGTTCAAAAATAAATATCGCCAGTTAGATTGTATTTTGGTTGACGATATTCAGTTTTTAGCCGGTAAAGAATATATTCAGGAAGAGTTTTTTCATACCTTTAACGCTCTTCATTTAGCGGGAAAGCAGGTTATTCTCACTTCTGACCGTAAACCCGGCGATATTAAAGAGCTCGAAGACCGTCTGGTTTCCCGTTTTATGGGTGGACTCACGGTTGATATTCAACCTCCAGATTTAGAAATGCGCAGCGCCATTATTCAACAAAAGGCTCAAAATAAGGGTATTGATCTGACCTTCGAAGCAGTTCAGTTTCTCGCCGACAATATTCAATCAAATATCCGCGATATTGAGGGTAAAATTCAAGAGCTGGCTGTTATTTCTTTAGCCCAAAACCACAAGCTTGTCGATATTGATTTAGTTCAAAAACATTTCTCTTCCCAAAATGGTTCTCTTAGTTCCGCTTTTTCTTCCTCCTCTCCAAGGCTCAATGCCCGCCATCTTCTTTCGGTCTGCGCCAAATATTTCAACCTTAAAACGGGGGATTTATGTGGCTCATCTCGCAAAAAAGAACTAGTTACTGCTCGTCATATCACCGCTTATCTTCTTTTAACCGAAATCAAACTACCTCTCAAAGAAGTAGGGGAGCTGCTTGGTGGTCGTGATCACACCAGTATTATGCATGCCCGGGACAAAGTTGCCGCCGACCTTCAAACTTCTCCACCCTTAAAAGAACTTATTAACCAAATAAAAAATTCCCTCTAAACTTATCCACATTTTTAAGCAAGTTATCCACCGACTTATTCACTTTTTTCTCCCTTTTTCCCACCGAAACTTTCCCAAACCCCACTCGCTTACTATAAGCTAAAATATCTTTATAAATCATATCTTTCCGCCACTTTTTACATATTCACTATCAAATTATTTAAGTATTTCCCGTTTTACTACTAATCCATTTGACTATTCCACTAATCCCCTGGCTCTATTAACAATACTACTGTTTTCTAAATCTCCAATCTGTTAATATATAGGTCAATGAAGCTTTCCCTTTTACAAGAAAATATTTCTCTCGCTCTTAGTCACACCTCTCGTTTTGTTGCTTCCAAAATTCAACTTCCTATCTTAAATCACATTCTTTTTTCGACTGACAAAGGTCGTTTAAAATTATCAGCCACCAACTTAGAGCTTGGCATTAATTACTGGCTTGGCGCCAAAATAGAAGAGGAAGGTTCTTTATGTCTTCCCGCCAAGGAAATTACTGAATTCGTTTCTTATCTACCCGCCGGCCGTCTCGATCTCAGTCTCAAAAATAACAATATTTTAACCCTATCTTCAAACAAAACTGAATCAAACTTTGCCTGTCTGCCTTCGGCTGACTTTCCTCAGATTCCCTCCCTTGATCCTAAAACTGCCTTTGAAATCGATTTACCTATTTTAACCCAGGCGATTAATCAAATAGCTTTTGCCGCCGCCACCGACGATTCCCGTCCCATCTTAACTGCGATTCTTTGTACTTTTTCTTCTACTGAGTTGAATTTAGTGGCGACCGACGGTTTTAGATTGTCTTTAAAAAATATAAAGCTTACGAGCCCCCTCAATCTTTCCTCTGAAATTCAAACCCTCTTAATTCCCGCCAAAAGTTTACTCGAAATCGTAAAATTAGCTAAAAACGCCCCAAAAATTAAAATTGGACTGACTAAAGACTCAAATCAGGTTGTCTTTGTTTTAGAGGATCTTGAATTGGTCTCTCGGCTGATAGAGGGTGATTATCCCGATTATCATCGGATCATCCCGGAAAATGCCAGTACAAAAGTTTACTTAAATCGTGATGAACTAGCTCAGGCCATTAAACAAAGCTCTGTTTTTGCCCGTCAATCAGCCAATGTTGTTAAATTAAGTCTAAAAGCTTCCTCGATTGAACTTTCGGCTAATGCTCCTCAAATTGGTCAAAACAAAGTTTCGGTTGATGCTCGAATTGAAGGTGAGCCCTTAGAAATAGCTTTTAACTACAAATTTATTTCCGATTTTTTAACTATTTGTAAAGGTGAAGAAATTATTATTGAATTAAACGAAGCTCTTTCTCCTGGTCTTTTCCGTGATCAGTCTGACTCCGCCCTCATCCACATCATCATGCCTGTACGTATCCAAGATTAGTCACATCATCATGTTTACCAAGCCGAAGCTTTAGTGTAGGCTGGCCCGTTCGCATTCAAGATTAATTCTTATTTTTTAGACTTTAGAATTTAGACTTTTTCCTCTTTAATTTTCTTCAAAAATCAGTTTATGGCTTTCTGTCGCCACTTTATTTTCTCCCATCCAGTTATATATTTCTTGGCTAATTATTTCCTCGTTTACCTCTCCGTCTATCTTTATTAAAAGGGTGTTTGGCTCAGTGTAACGCTCCACAACGTAGCCTGTTCCTTTGTATGGTAACTTTTCCCATAACGGATACTCAACATTGATTTGAGGGGAAATGGTTGGACTTGGAGTGACAATCAAAATCATTTCCTTTTGTTCCCATTTAACATTTCTGTATTTAAACTTTACTACTCCCATTGCCGTCGCAATTATTATCAAGATAATTATCAATCGGTATTTATATATATCTTCAAAATTCATTTATCTGCCTTTAATAATACGGGAATATTAACCGGTTTATTTTCTTTTGCTGAAAAAGTATTTCCCTGGAGTAAAAAATAAGGAGCAATACTTTCCTTTTCATTATCATAAATTTGTACCAATTCTGCTTGGGTTAAATTTACTTTATTAATTTCATCATAAAGGTCATTTACTCCAGCTCGGTAATTATTTATTGGACTATTCATCGCCTCTTCTAGTGTCATTATTTGCCAGTAATTATCAGTTTTATTAATCTCTGGCTTTAAATAAATCATTATTTTAATCAAGTTTCCTTGGCCATCAAAATAAGCTTTTATCGCTTCACCATGAAAAGTAGTCAATCTTATTCCCTCAACTAGATAATCACCACTTATTTCCAAAAATTGGGCTTCATTTTGAGTTGTTTCAACCATATATGGCTGGTTATATTTTCTATAACTGGTAGTTATCCACTCAACTTCTAGACCTATTTCTTTATTTAAATCACTTGCAATTTTCCTTAGTTTATTTTTAATCTCACCAATTTCCCAATTCGTAGTCACCGGTACTTTATCCAAATTGGTGGGCATATTTGTATACTGAATATAGTTTTGCTTTTTTAATATATAACCATTTTGCTTGTTAATTCCAAAATATTTTATTATTTCTTCTTCTCTTTTTTCATCAACCGTTTTTCTTTTAACAATTATTTTTTTTAGTTCTCTGGGATAATCTTGTTTTATTTCTGGACTCCAAACTACAGTTTCGACTTTTTTTAATGTTTCTGGAAAAATAGTCTGACTATTATCTATCTCCAAAGTTGGGACTACTACCGGTACTTCTGGTTTATTTGTAGGTTCACTGTTATTTTTTGGCCACACTAACCAAAAAAATAATCCTATTACAAGTATTCCTACTATTATCCATTTATTTTTTATAAACATATTTTATTTTAACTCTATCGGCAAAGACTATTAAACTCTTCCTGACTAATTCCAAAATAAGGGCCAGCATTGCCCCAGTCTATATTCGCTCCCACTACTTCATAGTGTAAATGATTCCCACTTGAAAACCCAGTATTATCAACAATTCCTATTTGCTGACCAGCTGCCACCGCTTCTCCGTCACCGACCCGATATCCCCCCGGTGGCATATGACCATATCGAATAAAAAAATCATCACCATTATAATTACTGTGAATATCGATATAAAAACCATAGCCATTTCCCTCACTGAGTCTGGCAATACCCGAAAAAGTTGAGAAAATTGGTGTGCCAAAATCAGCTCTCCAGTCCATTGCCCAAACTCCACCATGAGAATAAGAATCAAAAGGACATTGTGTTCTAGTGCCAGCCACAGGCGCTCCACCAGGATTCATTGTTGACGGTCCACCACCTCCGCTTGTGCTACAAATATAGGTTTGTCCATCGTCTCCTATTATTTCTTTGGTCGGTCCAGTCAAAGAAAAAGGTGCTCCTTCTTGTTCGCAATTTTGTCCACCCTTTTCTACATAGATATCTTTTGGTAGAGGCACGCTTGCAATCCATGGCCAGGTTTTATTTTTCATATCCTCTAGATATTTTCTGCCCGTGTTTCCAGTTTGTGCCTGTCCTACATCAGGATCACATTGTCCTGTCAAATATCTAGAAGCCCAAGCGAGCCAGTATCCATCGGGGCCTCTTAATTTCGGATCATTTAAATCGCACGCACTGGCCGGATCTAGGTTTAAAAAAACCTTAATTTGAGCATCAAAATTATTTTCAATTGAACTATCATTAATTCCAAAATCCTGAATCCTCCCAAGACTATAATTGCTTGCACCCGATTCGTGCATCCAAACCCACAGAGAATAAAGAGGATTAATCCCGGCACAAAGAGATCTGTTGACTACGTCGTTATAACACTCATCAAGATACTTTTTACCCGAACTCCATCGGTTAACAACATCAAAATATTTTTCTTTACTAATTAAACCCGGTACTTCATTTTCTGGTGCGTTTATATCGCAGTTAATCTCTCCTTCAGGTAATCCTCCCGGACCGCTGCCTCTTTTTAAAATACAACCACTCAAATCCGCAGGTGGAACAATTGAAGATATTTGTTGGTGCATTAGCATGTTGTATAAAAAAGTTCCCGCAAAAAAAGCAATAAATATTGGCGTCAAAGTCGCACTAAATTTAATTAATCCAAATAGTTTTGGAATTCCAACAAAAAAAACAGACAAATCAAAGAGGAATTGAGTCACCCCTCCAATAAATTTCCCCAGTCCCAAATCTTCGGCCACAAATTTTTTAATTTTATTAAGATTTGTTCCCAAGACTTTTTCTAGAATTTTTTTTGCTCCATCGATTATCGGTTTTACGACTGCCAATACGGCTGCTGCGGCAACTACCACTACGGCTATTATTTGTCCAACTACCGGCAGTGCCTGAAAGGCAGTTACTAAACCAGCAACTGCTCCACCACTTGCCGCTCCTTCTCCTGCTATAACTGTCCCTTTTCCCAAAATGGATTTTAAAATTATTCCCAGCCCTTTTGCCGTCCCCTCTTTGGCGATTATGGCGGCTGAATTTTTAACAAATTCTGTCGCTGCCTGTGCTCCTATTTTTGCTAATTTTCCTTCTATTTTTTCTACGACTCCAACAGTCAACTTTCCAAGCATTCTGCTAGGAAAAGTAACAACTTTATTGTAAATATTTGCTACTTTTTGAGTTCCATTTAACAATTTCAGCATTTTTGGGTTGTTTACAAAAAGAGTCGTCATTTTTTCCAGGACTCTGACCTCTTTTAGTTTTGGTAGCTTATCGCTGCCAATTTTTTCTCTCAGTAGATTATATTTTTGAATCAGTTTATTAAACTTTTTTGGTGAGGTTACAACATTATTTGCTATAAATCTGGCCTCATCAATTGACCTTTCCATCTCTCCTGGGCCCTTATTTGGATTCTCGCTTTGAACAAAATTATAGATATCACTCCTGTTTTCCTCGATCCTGGCGTTGTCAGGATTGTTAGTCAGCTCCTTTACTACCGAGACATATTCTCTAATTAAAGACTCGTCCTGAACTCCATTTTTTCTAAGTTCTTGACTTGTTTTCTTTCCGAGTTCTAGGCTTCGGTAATTTACAATTGCTTCAATATTTTTATTTTTAAAAATATCAGCGGCCTCTTCTGTTTCTTTAATAATTACTTTAGCTTCACTTATTTCTTCAAGTTCCTTCGGTATTTTTATTCTATCTCCTTCTTTCCAGGCAATTAATATTTCATTCTTAATTTTTTCTTTAATATCGCCATTAATTGGCAACTTTTCTTCAGCTAATTTTTCATAAGTAGTTTTAGCGATTTCTTCCGCCCTTTCTTTAATTTTTATTTCAGCTCTAATTTCTTCGACTTTTTGAATAAATTCCTCAACCCTTTCCGGATTCTTTATTCTTTTTTTTATTTCTCTTTTTAATTTTTTTTCATCAAATTTCTCCTCCAAACTTGCTTCTTCAACAATATCGATTAATTCTTCCTTCTCTTCTAGTTTAATTTTTGTTAAATTTTCTACTACCCCTTCCTTTATTTCTTCATCAAGTTTACTGAGTTTTTCGGCATTTTTGTTTGCAATTTCTTTTTGGGTTTTAATAAACTGTTCAACATTTTTTTGACCAGTCCTTGCGTAAATTTCTTTTTCTATTCTTTTTCTTTCGTTTTCATTTGTAGCTTTTTCATAGTTTTCGAGCAATTCTTTTAAGTCCTGTTTATTAAGAGCCTTGCTTTCTAATTTCTCGGTCTCAATATCGAGTTTATAGATTTCTAATTCCTTTATTTCCAAAGGCAAATCCTTTAACACCTTGATCGTTTTCTTTAAATCACTCGGGTCAAAATCACTCAGTCTTCTTAGCTTTTCAAATACTCCTCTGCAGGTTTCAAAAAGTTCATACTCTTCATTTAAATTTCTTTTACCTAGCCCTTCAAGTGCCGCAATTAATTCCGTAATATTTCCTGGCAATTGGCTCATTTAAAAATTATACCTTAAGTCGTACTATCGTTTCCAAACAACTTATCGTAAGTCATCTTCGTCTCGCTGGAGTTATCAACGGCAGCGGGCTTCGCCTCATTAAGTTTATTTTCATTAATTCTATTCTCCCCTCCTTTAGTCAAAGGAGGGGTAGGGGGTAGATTTTGGTTTATGTTTTTAACAAATTCTGCTTTTGCCTT
>DHGB01000058.1 GCA_002402535.1 Candidatus Shapirobacteria bacterium UBA4809 | reverse complement strand
CCCAAAAAAATTATGGGGGAAGATTCTGAGGCAATGATATTTGCCGCCTCCGCCGACGCTACGGCGAGCCAAAAGGAGCAACTAAGTATTTTAATTCTGGAAAAAGATTTGCCAGCTGGGACTAAAGTATTTTAAAAATCTGCTAAAATTAGGCATGATTAAGGATGAGCTAAAAAAACTACTGGGAGATAACTTTGAAGAAAAAATTGATCATCCGACAGTCGAAAAATTTGGAGATTTTGCCATCAGAGGAGAAGTTAAAATCAGAGAGAATAAGGATTTAATTGAAAAAATTGAAAAGATCGCGGGATTTACCAATATTTTTATAAATAAAAATAAACTAATTAATGAAGCCGAAAAAATTGGAGGCGGGGAATGGCAAAAGGAAATTGAAAATGTAGGAAAGGGGAAAACAATGGTTATCGATTACAGTGCTCCCAACATTGCCAAGACTTTTGGAATCGGACACCTGCGATCGACCAATATTGGTCAAGCTATTTATAATATTTATCAGTTCTTGGGATGGAAATGTCTTGGCGATAACCACCTCGGCGACTGGGGAACCCAATTTGGAAAACTGATTGTAGCCATAAAAAAGTGGGGCAGTAAATCAGTTGAGGAAATGAGCATTGAAGACTTAGAAAATCTTTACGTAAAATTTCACGAAGAAGCAGAAAAAGAGACTACATTGGAGGACGAGGCCAGAGAGTGGTTTTCAAAATTAGAAGAAAAAGATAAAGAAGCCACAGAAATTTGGCAAAAATGTATTGATATTTCACTGAACGAATTTGACCGAATTTATGAGCTTCTCGGAGTAAAAATTGATTATGCCTACGGTGAATCATTCTATTTGGACAAAATGCCGGCAGTGATTAAATTAATGGAAGATAAGGGAATATTAAAAGAAAGTGAAGGAGCAAAAATAGTGGAATTTAAGAGAATGCCACCAGCCATGGTTATTAAATCCAACGGAACTACTACTTATTTTTTAAGAGATATGGCCACAGTTAAATATAGAATGGAGACTTGGAATCCAGATTTGATTATTTATGAAATTGGGGCCGACCAAGAACTACATTGCCGGCAAATATTCGAAACTTCAAAAATGCTCGGATGGACACCGCAATTTTATAATGTTGCCCACGGCATGATTAGATGGACCGAGGGTAAATTTTCAACAAGAAAAGGTCAGACAATCCACTTGTCGGAGGTAATCGAAAGAGCGATGTCAGAAGCCAGAAAAATTGCTCCCAATAATGATGAAGGAAAAATAAAAGCAGTAGCTATTGGCGCCATAAAATTTAATGATTTGAAGCAAGATCCGAAAAAAGATATTATCTTTGACTGGAAAAAAGTGATGAGTATGGAGGGAAATTCCGGGCCATACCTCCAATATACTTATGCTCGATGCCTGAGCGTTTTGAATAAATCTTCAATTTTCAATCTTCAATCTTCAATTAAAAATACAGAATTTAATTATTCTGAGGATGAGGAAATGGCACTACTGCGAGAGTTTTATAAATTTGAAGAAAAAATTATAGAGGCCGCGGAAAGATTTTCTCCGGCAGTGGTAGCAGAATATTTAATAGGATTGGCGAGAAAATACAATGAATTTTATGCCAAATTTAGAATTATTGGCGAAAATGAAGAAGAACAGAGATTGTTTTTAACCGAAAGAACAGCAAAAATTCTTAAGATCGGGCTTGATCTTTTAGGAATCAAAACGGTAGAAAAAATGTAAAAATACGTCATTGCGAGGAGCGTAGCGACGTGGCAATCTTAATGGGTGAGACAATATTCGTCCGTTTATATTTTAGCTAACTACAATAATCGGGTCTTATATACAGGAGTGACTAACAATTTAATTCGAAGAGTTTGGGAACATAGGGAAAAGCTAAATGAATGTTTTACAAAAAAATATGATGTTACAAAATTAGTTTATTATGAATTTTTTGAAGATATAACAGTGGCAATTCAAAGAGAAAAACAAATTAAGGCTGATTCAAGAAAGAAGAAACTAGATTTAATAAACAAATTTAATCCAGACTGGAAAGACATGTATAGTCAAATACTGTAAAGATTGCTTCGCTACGCTCGCAATGACGTGGTATCGCTCGCAATGACGTTATCAAAAAATCTTTTTGTAGATTTCGGAATAGTGGGAGACGGGGATAAATTTAATATCTTTTTTGACTTCCTTGGGAATATCAACTAAAGATTTTTTATTATCCGCAGGGATAAAAACAGTTTTTAGTCCCGCTCGATGCGCCGCCAGTGATTTTTCTTTTAGTCCACCAATTTCTAAAATATTACCGCGAAGAGTAATTTCACCAGTCATGCCAATATCGTGGGAAATAGCCTTACCCGTTAACGCTGAAACTAAGGCAGTGGTAATGGCACTGCCAGCGCTCGGACCGTCCTTGGGAGTAGCTCCCTCGGGGACATGGATGTGAATATCAATTTTATGAAAATCCTGTTTTATACCCCACTTTTTTGATTGAGAGCGAACAAAGGAAAGAGCCGCCTGACAAGATTCTTTCATGACTGAGCCTAGTTTTCCGGTCAAAATTAACTGTCCTTTTCCTGGCATAATATTGACTTCGATAAATAAGATATCGCCGCCAACCGAGGTCCAGGCCAGACCGGTAGAAACACCAACTTCGTCTTTTTTACCCTTAAGCTGGGAAGTAAATTTTTCAGGACCTAAAAACTTTTGGAGAAGCTTTTTATCATTGATATTTACTTTTTTTGATTTACCTGAAACTATTATTTTGGCTGATTTACGGTAAATAGCGGCAATAACTCTTTCCAGATTTCTAACTCCGGCTTCTCGGGTATATTTATCAACGAGATATTTGAGTGTCGAATCATCAAATTTAGTGACCTGAGATTCTTTAAGACCGTTTGATTTTAATTCTTTACTAACTAGATATTTGGCAGCAATATGAAATTTTTCATCCTGAGTATAACCAGGAAAAGAAATAATTTCTAAACGGTCCCGGAGAGCATAAGGAATAGTGGAATAATCGTTACCGGTCAAAATAAAAAATACTTTCGAAAGATCAAGGGGAAAATCCAAATAGTGGTCGGTAAAATTATTGTTTTGCTCCGGATCTAAGGCTTCCAAAAGAGCAGCCGAAGGGTCGCCACGATAATCAGAGCCAATTTTATCAACCTCGTCAAGCATAAAAACGGGATTCATTGATTTAGCATCTTTAATACCACTGACAATACGACCCGGCATGGCCCCGACGTAAGTTCGGCGATGACCGCGAATTTCGGCTTCATCACGAATCCCACCGAGAGAGGCCCTAACAAATTTGCGGCCAAGGGCTGAGGCGATGGATTTCCCGAGAGAGGTTTTTCCAACACCGGGAGGGCCAATAAAACAAAGAATATTGGTGGTTTTGGTATCTTTATCATGCTGTTCATTTTTTAATTTAATAACAGCTAAATATTCGAGAATTCTTTCCTTGATATCTTTAAGGCCATAATGATCACGATTTAAGATGGCCTCCGCTTTCTTTAAAGAAATATCAATTTCGTCATATTTACCCCAGGGCAGCTCAATAACATTTTCCAGATAAGTTCTAATATAAGAGGCCTCCGGAGCCATAGATCCCATTTCTATGAGACGATTGTATTCTTTGAGAACTTTTTTCTTGATATCTCTGGGCATTTTGGCTTTTTTGAGTTTCTTTTCCAGCTCATCAGTTTCACCACCACTCCCCTTACTCATTTTTTTGAGTTCCTGTTCAATTTGATGTTTACGCTCTTCAAGAATATTTCTTTTGATAGCTGAGTTAAATTTTTCCTGAGTTTTTTCTTCAATACTTCTCTCCAAATCAGCCACTTTCATCTCTTGAATTAATAGCTCGGTAGCGTGTTCGAGACGCTTTGAGACTAAAAGGGTTTCGAGCAATTGTTGTTTTTCGGGTAATTTAGTATTGATGGAAAAGGAGACTTGATCGGCCAGATCGGAGGACGAAACCCCAGTACTCAGCTGCATCATGGCAGGGAGATCAAATTGACGGCCGAGAGAAAAGGCCTTTTTTAATTGAGATAAAATAGCCTCAGCAGCTTTTTGAATCTCGGCAACCGGCTCGTTGATAACAGGTAATTCCTGATACTGAGCCAGAATAAAGGGCTCAGTCTGAACAAAGTTAACGATACTAATCCGAGAAAGTCCCTTGACAATGGCGTGCAGAGAGCCGTCAGTTTGTAAAATATGTTCAATTTTGGCGATAACACCGACATTATAAATATCATTGATGGTCGGCTTTTCAATATTGGCATTTTTTTGAGCAGTAATTAAAACTAATCGGTCATACTTATCATAAGCTTCAAGTAGTGAATTACTGGATTCCTTTCGACCAAAAAATAATGAGGTTTCGACCGAAGGAAATAAAACCACATTCCGAAGAGGAATGAGGGGTAAAACTTTTTTGGTGATGATCGGCTTTAAATCTGGCATAATTAGCAGTCTATCATTTTTACTGCTAAGTGTAAAGTGGAAAAATATTGATATTTTTATTAAAGAATAATTCAGTGTTTTAGGGTAAAATATAGACGTGAACGAAATTATAAAGAAAAAATACGGCCGGGTGGTGATTGTCGGTAGGCCAAACACGGGAAAATCGACCCTTCTCAATGCGATCATGCAGCAAAAGGTGGCGATAACTTCCCATCTACCCCAAACCACCAGAAAAAATATTTTGGCAATTTATGAAGATGAAAGAGGTAAAATTTTATTTACCGATACTCCAGGAGTATTGGGAAAAGTAACTGATTTAATGGGTAAAAAAGTTAATCAGGAGGTTCCCAAAACATTAAACAAAGCTCAAATAATCATGTGTCTCGTCGATATTTCTCGGCCAAAAAACGAGGAAGAAAATAAAGTGATTGGGCTACTGCGAAAAGTCAAAGCGAAAAAAATTTTGGTTTATAACAAAATTGATGCCGCTGTGGGGAGTAAAGATCATTTGGCTGACTATAATTACCTTGAAGACGAATTTGATATAAGTATCTCTGTCTCGGCTCTAAAAGAAAAAAATGTTAAAGGGCTAATCAAGATGATTTTTGACGAACTTCCGGAAAAAAATGATAAAGAACTAATAAAAGAAATTGAAATTTACCAGCAAGAAAACAAGCCAATAATAAGTATGAGCTCTAAGGAATATATAGAGGAAATTATTCGGGAGAAAGCCTATTTATTTTTGAGAGAAGAAGTTCCCTACACTATTTTTGTGGGAATCGATAAAATTGAAGATAAGAAAAAGTTAATTGTGATTACCGCGACTATTTATACCAGTGCCGACCGTTACAAAAAAATGATTATTGGAAAGAATGGGCAAAAAATAAAAGAAATTGGCTATAATGCCAGGAAAGAACTGGAGCTAATGTCGGGGAGAAAAATATATCTTGAATTGACCGTAAAAACTGACA
>DHGB01000026.1:4305-6011 GCA_002402535.1 Candidatus Shapirobacteria bacterium UBA4809 | reverse complement strand
TAAACCAAAATCAAAAATATTTTATTTCATTTTTATCCCTCTTTTCTTATTTCTAATTTCTAAAATCTTATCCTTTTTTCTCGCCGATATTGCCTATAATCAGTCCCAAATTGCTTACAATCGCGGCCTCTATGATTCAAGCCAAAAATACATCAACACGGCTCTTTCCCTTCGACCCAAAGAAGCTCTTTATCATAGTCAAGCCGCGTTAGACGCTGCTAAATTAAAAGATGCTCCTCGCGCCATCACCCATTCTAATTTAGCTCTCTCCCTTTCCCCTGCTTCCACTAATCTATGGAAAGAAAGAGCTCAGGTTTTTTCCGAATTATCCCAGATTAATCCAGACTATTTTTCCCTAGCCATTGAAGCTCTAAAAAATACTGTTCGCCTAGCTCCCACCGATGCCAAAAGCTTTTATCTACTCGGTAAATTTTATGAAGCCGTCTCCAAAACCGATTTAGCCATCGATAATTATAAGCAAGCACTTACACTTAAAGCAAATTATGACCATGCCTCATTCGCCCTCGGCGAATTATATTTTAATCAAAAAAATTATCCCGAAGCTAAAAAATACTTCGATATTACCCTACAGTATGCCCCCACAAATTCCGAAGCAAAAGAATATTTAGAGAAAATTATTTCTCTTTAGCCAAAATCTCATTAACATCCATCGGCACTTTTTTCTCTTCTTTCCACAAATAAAACTTACCCCCCTCCTCTTTTACTCTATCCACAAACAATACCCCGTCCAGATGATCGCTTTCATGCTGCCAAACAATCGCCTCAAATCCCTCTAGAATCTTGCTTGCCCGCCTAAATGCTTTAGCTTTTGGCGGGTTTCCCACTATTTCTTCCCAGACCACCTCAATCTTTAAATACCTTTTCACAGTTCCGAAAAGATCCGGAAAAGATAAACATCCCTCCAAAAAATC
The DNA here is from genome assembly GCA_002402535.1 of Candidatus Shapirobacteria bacterium UBA4809. Classification (GTDB taxonomy): domain Bacteria; phylum Patescibacteriota; class Microgenomatia; order UBA12405; family UBA12405; genus UBA12158. The sequence goes on along the minus strand of DHGB01000026.1, from coordinate 5,079 downwards.
ACTTTCCTTCTTTTCCTCATCAAAAACTTTAGGATAAATTTTTTCACCAAAGCTCGCCGTCATTCTCGGATTTATAAAAATTTTTACCCCTTCTTTGTTTTTAATCCCCAAAAATCTTTTTGAAATTCCAATTTGAGGTGCGGCGAGGCCTGCTCCGTTTTCCGACGCCACCAGTATTTCTCTGAGTTCTTCCATTTCTTTTAATAGCGTCTCATCAACCCTTTCAATTTTTTCACTTTTTTTTCTTAAAACTTTATTTGGAAATTTGACTATCTCTCTCATATCCTAATTTTATCAAAATTTAGTTATAATCTATACTGTGACCAAAATTATCTTCTTTGGCGCCTCAATCTATTCTTTGCCAATTTTAGAAAAATTACTCGAGCTACCCGACTTTGAGCTCCAGATTGTCGTTTCCAAAATCGACAAAGCCTTTGGCCGGAGCCAAAAAATTACTCCCAATCCCGTAGCCAAATACTGTCTCAGCCACCATCTTTCCCTTCTTCAAATTGAGACATTTTCTGAAGATTGTAAATTGAAGATTAAAGATTTTAAAGCGGATCTCGGCCTCTGTGTTGCCTTTGGTCCACCATTTTTTGATGAAGATATTATCAATAGCTTTTCCTACAAAATAATCAACATTCACCCGAGTCCTCTGCCAAAATATCGTGGCGCCACCCCCGGCCAATGGCAAATTATTAATGGTGAAACCAAAAGTGCCGTTACTTTTTTCCAAATCGACCCTCTGCCTGACCATGGACCTATCATTACCAC
>DHGB01000026.1:0-4255 GCA_002402535.1 Candidatus Shapirobacteria bacterium UBA4809 | reverse complement strand
GACCATTCTCAAAAAAGTTATTTTCCAAAATTAACTAAAGATACGGCAAAAATAGATTGGAGCTGGAATCTAAATAAAATCGAAGCTTTTATTCGCGCCTTAAATCCCTGGCCAATTGCCTGGACCTTTGTGGAAAATCTAAATCACAACATTTTTAAAATGAAAATATTTTCCGCTTTTATTAATCAAAATAAATCAGATCTCATCCCAGAAATAGTCCAAATTGAGGGAAAAAACAAAACCGAGTGGAATGAGATTAAAAAATATTATTCTCTAATTAGAAAAAACTGATATTAAATTATTCCGGTAAAACACAAAATTTTTTATTGTTAACTTAAATAAATTTTTTAAAATATTTATGATATTTTATTCTTAAATTATTTTAATTTATCGATATAATAGGTAAATTTTATCTTGACAAAATACTAAAAATCCTCTTTAATTTTATAAAGGAGGAATAAAAAATGCCCGTCAAAAAAGCCAAGAAAAAAGTCGTCAAGAAAAAAGTGAAGAANNAAATAAACTTCCTTTTTCTCTTAAAGAAACGGTACTTATTTAAGTGCCGTTTTTTTAATTTCTCCCTTTATCTTTTTTAAACACTTACCACAATAAACCCCACTTATTTCTCCCTCACCTACTTTTAGAGAAACTTTTTGCACGTTGACTTTAAAGGTTCTTGAAGTTCGATTTTGAGCGTGGGAACGATTTCGACCAATAGCAGTTCCCTTTCCACACAAACTACATTTTCTCATAGGGTATACTATACCAAAAGCAACTTCCAAATAAAATATGGAAATCATCATTGCCCTTTTATCAGTTTTTTCATTAATTATTGTTATTTCAATGCATGAATTTTGTCATGCCCTGGCCGCCGATAAGCTAGGCGACCCCACCCCCCGGGCTTATGGCCGACTCACTTTAAATCCAATCGCTCATGTCGACCCTATAGGTACCATTTTGCTTCCCCTTTTTGGCGCCCTCAGTGGCTTTCCCGTCATTGGCTGGGCAAAGCCTACTCCTATCGATCCCTATAATTTCAAAAATCCTCGTCGTGACGAAACCATTGTTGCTTTTGCCGGCCCCCTCAGTAATTTTATTCTGGCTTTCCTTCTCTCTCTGTTTCATTCTAGTTTTGCCACCTATGTTGGAAATATAAGCCTATTTTTAGGTATTTTTAATCTCCTTCCCATTCCCCCCTTGGACGGATCCAAAATTCTTTTAAATCTTCTCCCGGTTGACGAGGCTGCCAAAATCGAAGCTTCTTTTGAGCATTATGGCTATCTTCTCATCGCCCTTCTTTTAATTTCCGGCCTTCTTGGCAAAATTATTTACCCGATTTTTTACTTCCTTTCAAATCTACTTTATTAGCCTCTTTATTTAATTCCTGCATCATCTTTTCCATTTCTTTTTTACTCATTCCATGTCCCATGGCCCCCTCCTCCAAAGTTTCAACCGCCGCTAAAGAACAACCAAGACAATGAAGACCATATTTTTCGACTAAAATTTCAACCAACTTCGGATACCTCTCCGCTATCTCCAATATTAGCGTATTTTTTGTTATTTTTTGTTTTATTTTTTTCTTTATCATATATATTTATTTTTAGATTTTAGATTTTATGCTTTAGGCTTTTTTATTTTAAATTTCTCCCAATTTTATCTTTTTTAGCTCCAAAAACCAACTCTTCTCTATCTTCTCCCAAATTTTTTTCATTTTACAGTTTTTGACTCTTAAACAACCCTTATCACCCAAACAAGTAACTATCGCCTTATTCTCGCCCAAAGCTTCAAATAAATCAAACAAAGTCTTCTTTTTCCAGCTTTTAATCAATCTATACCCTCCACTTTTCCCCTCAGAAGCCTCAATAATTCCTCCAGATTTTAAATTTACTGCTACCTGCCCCAAAAAACTGTAAGGCAGTTTTAAAATCTTGGCCGCCTGACTAATAGTAATATTTTTACCCTTATTATGCGATAAATATGAAATAAATACGATGCTATATTCAACTTTTTTTGAGATGGCCATCATGGTACAATTATACAACCTGCCAAAAAGCGATCTTTGAGAAGGTGTTTTTTCTAGCTAACCTAAAAAAAAGGAGGACGCGTGTTGGTATCGGCTTTGCCTTTACTAACCAGTTTTCCCCACGTGTTTTATTATGCGTGGAAAAGCCACTATCGAAGTAACCACTTTTGGCAGGCTTTTTCGTTTTTTTTAGATTTTAGATTTTAGATTTTCTCTATTATCTCCTCTTTTATCCTCTTCCAAATCCTCTCCATTGTCATCTGATTATTTTTTGCTTCCTTCTCAATGTTTTTAGAGAATATTTTTTCATAATATTTTGGTTTTTCTAAGTATTCAAGCAAAAAAGATGCCGATTCTCCTGGTTTTTCTTTTACCCAGCCTAATTTTTTCTTTTTTATAATTTCAATATTTCCATCCTCCTGCCCCCCAATATGAGTTATCGCCACTATCGGTTTTTGACAGGCGACCACGTCAAACAAAAAATTTGGTCCCGCTTTTCCAAAAACAATATCACAAGCTTTAAGCACCTCCGCCATATTCTCTATCCACCCTAAGTTCTTGACAATAATTTGCTTTCCTAGCTTTAATTTTTTCAGTAGTTCTACATACTGATCAATGGTGGAGTGGAGCATCTTGTCAGTTCCGGTATTAAAAATAAAAGCGCATTTTGTCTCAATCGTCATTAAAACTGGGAGTAGTCGAGTCAATGAATTGGTCCCCAGACTCCCCCCACCGATAAAAACAACCGGCCGGCCGTCCATAATTCCCAATTTTTTTCTTGTTAACTTTCTGTCGACCTTTTGATACATCTCTTTTCTCACCCACCAGCCACTTTGTAATATTTTTCCTTTCAGCCCATATTTTGTTACCTCTCTCTCCGCCACCTCGTCATAGACCAAGGTCAAATCCACTCCGGGCACCACCGTCATGGGAGTAATCGTCCAGGGATCGGCAACCACTGACCACAGTTTAAAATTTACCTTTTCATTTTTTCGCCAGAGTTGCAATGAATGACTGTGATACCAGTAGCAGGAAATAATTAAATCAGGTTTATACACAGAAACAAATTTTTTAATTCTGGGTAAATTTAACTCCGACAATCTCTGAACCACTTTTCTTAATCTCCCCCTCTCTGACAACTTCGTCATCATCTTGTTTGACCTCGGGAAAAAACGATACATAAAAGTATAAAGATCATTAGAAATTCCAACTTCCGCCTTAATCTCGGCATATTTCACCTCAACCGCACCTTCTTTTTCCTTTTCTTTAAGTGATCCGTATATGGCTTTAGCAATCGAACGGTGTCCCCAGGGCAAATCATCAGTCAGAATTAAAATTTTCTTTTTCACCATATCCTATTCTATAATACTCTATCTACGCCCTCCTAGCTCAATGGTAGAGCAGTGGTTTTGTAAACCATCGACGCAAGTTCGATTCTCGCGGAGGGCTCATTTAATTGGCTTTTTTATCACTTCCTCAAAACGCCCACCCAAATAATCACGGCAACGCTCAGAAGGCAAAGACCGACAACGGACACACATGCCGCCACCGTCAATGAAATAGGCGTCAACAATTTGACCATAAGCATTTAATACTCTTGACCGAGCTCCTTCTTGATCAAAATATATACCATACAACAACTTATGAATTTCTCCTCCAACTTTATAGCTTTTTAAAGTTATAATCTGTCTACCCCCTTTTCCAAGTTTTTTCTTAAATTGGGATTCTGTAGTACCCAAATTGGGCGCATTAGCCAATTTCTCAATCCATACCCATTCATCTCCATTAAAAATCGCCATTTGATTTTGTTTGGCTCTCTTTTTAATTTCTTTAGATTTTAAGGGAAATTCAGGTACCATCGTGGTTTTGCCACTTTTTTCATCAGCTTTTGTCCAAAAACTACGCATCAATTGAGTTAAACATTCAGAATTATTAGGATTTTCTATATATTTTTCTACAGCCTCTTCTATACTCAAAGCTTGTTCTGAAGCTGGAAAAGGTATATCATTTTTTCCCTGTTCCCGACGGATTGCTAATATTGTTTCAATAATCTTACCTTGAACTTGATCAAATTCATCACCTTTATTTAATGTTTCTTTTAATCTCCCCAACATGATGTAGTTTATATCACTTTAATAGATAATTATCAATTATATATTCTCAGTCTTCCAATCCCTTTTCTCCCATCTTTTGTAAACCATCGACGCAAGTTCGATTCTCGCGGAGGGCTCA
>DHGB01000055.1:6514-13565 GCA_002402535.1 Candidatus Shapirobacteria bacterium UBA4809 | reverse complement strand
TACTCATAGGGCAAAATGTAAATTCTTATCAACCAAGTTTCCCGAAGCTACTAGAAGAGGTAGCAAAAAAGAATTTAAAGAAAGTGTCTTTTATCAGTAGTAACCCCTGGGATTTTTCCGACGAACTCATAGAAGTAATTGCTAAATATTCCAACATTGACAGGCTTTTACACCTGCCATTTCAATCAGGTGATGATGAAGTACTAAAAAATATGAACCGAGGATATACGAAACAGGAATATTTGGATTTAGTGGAAAAAATAAAAAGCAAAGTTCCCGGAGTTAAGTTTTCAACCGATATCATTATTGGTTTCCCAGGCGAAGATGAGGTGGCCTTTCAAAATACAGTTGATGTCTGTAAAAAAGTTGGTTTTGATATTGCCTATCTTAATAAATACTCCCCCCGCCGGGGAACTGTTTCGGCAAAATTATATAAAGATGAAATACCGATGAGTGAGAAAAAAAGACGCTGGAATATTTTAAATGACCTCGTAAATAAGAAAGAAGAATAAATGATGTCTAAAATACTATAATTAGTGATACAATTCGCCATGACTGAAAATAAACTAATTTTAACTGCTTTAATAGGTGAAAATTGTGTTATTTGTAGTCAATATTCGAAAGAATGCAATTTTTTATATAACGGAAGATGTATTTTAAATATACCAAAACTCTGCCAAGATCCCATTGAATTGCTTCATATAGAAAAATTAAAAAGAAGGCCAGATAAAAATAAATTAGAAATTCTTAATAAGGTTTTATCTTAAGTATTTAGCCACGTTGTCGTTGTGATCATTCAGGGTCGAGGCGTAGTGTATTTGGCCGTTTGAATCGTGAATATAATAGAGGTAATCAGTCCTGTCTGGATGATAAGCGGCGATTAGGGAATCGAGGCCGGGATTACAAATAGGCGTGGGGGGTAAACCTTTATTTTTATAGGTATTGTAGGGAGAAATTATATTAATATCCGCTTTGCTAATAGGTTTCCAATAATCACTGAGGTCACCGAGAGAATCCCGAGCATACTGAATAGTGGCATCTATTTGAAGAGGCATCTGGCGACTGAGACGATTATCAATAATACCCGCAATAATTTTTTTATCAGCTAAAGCTTTGGCTTCACGTTCTAAAAGTGAAGCAATAATTAAGACATCATTATCGGAATGTTTAGTGGTAGCGCCAAGCCGAGCTTGTGATAATTTTTGCTGATAATTTCGGTCGATTACAGATAAAATATTTTCTGGGGTATAGTCCTGCGGAATCAGATAACTGTCAGGGAACAATTTACCCTCGAGATCTCGGCTGATAAGGGTAAACTCGGAACTGGGAGAAAACTGTTCAATTCTGGTCCCGGGAATAATTTTTAACCAATAATCAGTGCTGCCCCCACGACTGATATTTTTAATTAAATCGGGAATTTTTTGAGATGAAGTCAGATAAAAAGTCCCTGCTTGAATTTTTTGATTTAAGCTAAGTAAATAGGCATAAATAATAAAGGTATAACGGTTTTTAATAAATTGATTCTTTTCTAAACGTAGAGCAATAGTGGAAAGGGAGTCACCCTCATTGATAACAAATACTTTTTTAGATGAATCAGAGGATGGAGGCAAGAGAGAAAGATAAAAATAAAATACTAGGGCAAAAATAATAATAAAAATGGCGATTAATCCCCTTTTAAATTTCATTGAAAAGAGCCCGGCGATAGGTGTCAGTCTGGTGATTATGGATAAAGATACGCCCACAACGACAAGTAACCGTGGTCTGTCCCCGAACCACTTTTCTTTGACCTTTGGAAAGTTCTTCGCCGCAACCAACACAACGACCTTGGGATAATAACCAAGCCTGGATTGGAGAAATTAGATTTTTAAACATATTTTTTTCAGCCATAGGCTGACTAAGAATTAATAACCCGATTTAAAATAATGGCGGCGGCCATGGAATCAATTTCTTGTTGATAATTTTTTAACTTTTTTTTGTTTTCAAGAAAAAGATTATTAGCTTCAATTGTAGAAACAGATTCTTCAACTGTTTCGATAGGTAATTTTATCACGCCTGAAAGTTTTTTGATAAATTTTTTAGTCATTTCACTTATTTTTCCCTCTGAGAGACCGACATAAACTTTATTTATCTTATTTTCGATAATAATTTGATTAATTTTTTCAAAAATTTTGTTATCATTTTTAACTATAGGTAAGGTAAAAATAATGTTGTTTAGTGAATAAGCTAGACCAATTCTTTTGGTACCAAAGTCAATTGCCAGGCAGTTCATGTGTTATCAGTGAGGCGAGCCTTAATAATTAAACGACGCAGATAAGTGCCTGGAGGCGAGCAGGTAATTAAAGTTAAGTAGCGATCATCAAATCGCTGCTCCAAGACCGAAAGATCGGTGGGTTGAACTTCAAACATTTCTTCAACTAAATATTTATACTGAATTTGATCGTAATTCACAAAAATCTCATCACCCTGCTTTAATCTGTAAAGAGTGGAAAAAATAGTCAGATAAGACTCCGGATTAAAAAATTGAGGTAAAACCGAATGGCCGAAAATAACGGGTGAGCCGTACTGACCAGGAAGGGCGGTTTTGGGGTAATGAATTAAACTTTTCTTTAAATCAGTACTTCCAAAAATGACTTCAGCCTCTTTTATTTTAAGCTTGGGAATGGAAATGTAATAGGAAGACGTAGAATAATTTGGCAAAGCAGAAGAAATACTTTGGTCAGGGTCACTTTCAAACCAATTTGACAGCTGGGTATAATCGGTATTTAGGTCACCCAAAACTGATTCCGAATGATTATAAAACTGGGGAGAAAGAGGATTTAAAATTTGATTGAACTTAGTAGAATAACTGAGTTGAAACTGAAGAATAGGTAAAATAGCAGAGAGAAACAAAAATATTCCCGAAAAAAGAAAAAAAAGAGCAATTATTTTTTTATGATGAGGAGAAAGAGATTTTTTAGCTTTGCTAATTCTTGGAGGACTTTTTACGTAAAGGTAGCTCATCTTAGAATTTAGAGATAATGGTAATTTTGTCGGCTGAAGGGGGCAGTCTTTTCAAAAAGGAAAATACTTGAGGAATTATTTTAATTTCCCGACCATAGACATAAGGCTGGGAATCTAAAATTTTTTGGGCTTTAGCAAAATCTTTACCCGCAAGGAGAGTCCGGAGACGATCAGAGTCAATTTTAGGTAAGGTTTTACCGATTAGGGTAAGCTGTCCAGTTGATTTTTGAGAAGTTGTTTTGACCCCGGAAAAAGAAAAAGAAAAATCAGACGGAGAAGCAACAGACTGGAGAAAATTTTGGTCACTGGCAAGAAGAGTTTTGATGATATCATCTTTTTTTTGAGGATTAATCTGCAAGAAAGAAATAGCTAAGTTTGCCTTAACTTCTAGAGTTTCTGCTTCCTCACCGATTTCCCGACTAAAAATTAGTTGTTTTTTATCGATAAATAAAGTGTCTCTTAGAAGATCCTGATAAGAATTATTACCGTTGACTTTTTGAGAAATTTGAGACTCAATGGCGGCTTCGACAGTTTTGGTTAAATTATTTTTATCGTCAGCACTCACGACCCGGATTTGGCGACGAGAGCCGCCAGTAAAAGACTCGTTAACCTTGGCGAGAAGATTAGCATCATCTTTAAAATTTAGGAGAGTATCCTTATTTAAATTAAACTCAGAACCAATATCACTGGCAATAGCATTGGCTTTAGTTTGTCCCATGGTGATAGTCCCCGAACCTAAATTAAAAGAGGAGGCTGGAACCTGAACTGAGGTTAATAGTTCATATTTTTTATTTGAATTGTCCGTCATGATAGTCCCCTTGGAAATATTTTGGATCTTGTCGGCTTTATTAAAGATGGTAATTTCACCCTTGGCCTTATCCCCCGTTTCTTTTTGACCAGTGGTGGAAATAGATTCGGAAAAATTTAAATCGATTATCTTTTTGTCGGCGGGGAGAAGAGAAGTAGACATTGACGTGGCATTTGAATCTAAAGTTAAATCAAAAACTTTATTTATCTCGATAGGACTAAAATTAATGGTAATTTCCGCTTTTATTAAATAGAAGGGAATTAAAATTAAAAGTGGTGATAGAGCTAAAGGGAAAAGTAGCCAGGGATTAAAATTTAGATGGGGAAGCTTTAGAGAGGGAAAAGAAAAAGCGGGTAGAGAAAATTTAGTTTTGACCTTAGGCTCACCCGATTCAATGGTCTCAGAAAAACCGAGCTCTTTTGGAGAAAGCTCAATTTCCGGAGAAATAGCTTCGACCTCAATAACTGGTGGAATGATTTCTTCGATTGGGTTTTTTGATTCGGCGGGTGGAGCTGGTGGAACAATTGAAGCTTCAGGCTTGGTTTCAACGGCATCATTTCTAATTTGGGAAGAAACAGTTTGACTATAAAGACTAAATAATTCCTGCGCCTCAAAGGCAGTTACGTCGGGTAAATGAAGGAAAGTTTCAATATTTTTTTTACCCACCCAGGAATAATTTTTTAAATCATCGATAATTGAGGGACCTAAGTTGCCAAAAATCAAAATTCTGGGTGGGAGAGCTGATTCTAATTGAAGGGTAAGTAGGGCATTTTCGAGATCCTCTGGGGTAAAATCATTAATTAGCTTTTGACTTAATCTCTTTTTGACTTCACCAAGATAAACCAAGGAGAGGGAAAATTCTTTTTTACCGATATGAACAAGGATAAAGCTGGGAGGGAAAGAATCGCTTTTATTGACTGATTCAATAAAAGCCTCATCGCTACTAATAAAACCAAGAGGTTTAAGCTCAAGAGAATGACATAGATTTTCTAAAAGTTTTAAATTTTCAGGAAAAATTTTTCCATCATTACCAATCCAACTTGGAGGCAAAATAAAAGCACTAGATTCAGGCTCTTGGTCTGGCTCAAGCCCAGCTTTTTCAGCGGCCTCAGATAAAGAAATATCGATAGAGTGAAGAAAAGAGTCTGGGTTACCGCTCAGCCATTCTGTTTCCGGACCGAGAGCTACTAGGATATCTGGATTATCCCGCTTGATTAGACCAACGGTAACAGATTCAGTAGTAATAGAAATGAGCCAATAATAGGAGAGCTCCATTATTTAAGGATAGCATAAATCCGGCGTTTACCGGAGCCGGCTGATTCTTCTTTGATGATTTCAAATTTACCTAAAATACCGGTATTTTCAACATGAGGGCCAGTGCAGACTTCTTTGGAAAAGTAACGGCCGGAAGTACCGATAGTATAAACAGTAACAATTTCCGGATATTTAGCACCAAAAAAGGCTAGGGCTCCAATTTTTTGAGCTTCAATAAATTTCATCGATTCAACAGTGACCGGAAGTGAAGCAGTTATTTGCTTGTTAACAATTGTGGCGACTTCTATTAACTGAGTGTCCGTCACTTTTTCGGGATGAGTGAAATCGAAGCGGAGCCTTTCGGAAGTAATATTTGAACCTGATTGCTTGACATGATTTCCAAGCACTTTGCGGAGAGCCGCATGCAAAAGGTGGGTGGCAGTGTGATATTTGGTAATTATTTCGCTCTGATCAGCAAGACCAGATTTAAACTTACCAGCTGAAAGAGTCTGAGATTGTTTTTGATGCTCGCCCTTAAGTCGATTAAATTCGGCTAAATCTAACGATAAACCGTTCTTTTTTAATTCCTCCTCGATCATTTCAACGGGGAAACCAAATGACTGATATAAATCAAAAGCCTGCTTGCCAGAAACACTTTTTTGGGAGTCAATTAATTTGATAATTTCATTAAGACCCTTATTGAGAGTGCGACGAAATTTGGTTTCTTCGGCATCTAAAGTTTCTATAATTTTATTTTTATTGAGATTCAATTCTGGATAAACACCGGCATAATTATTTTGATTATCTAAAACAGCTTTCGCTATGATACTAGTGAAATTGTTTTCTAGACCTAAAATTTTTCCCTGACGAATGGCGCGACGGATGAGGCGATGAAGAACATAACCAGCTTCTTTATTGCTCGGCTCAACTCCGTCCGCAATGATAAAAACGGCAGCTCTGATATGATCAGCAATAATACGCATAGGGACTAAATTTTCAGAATATTTTTTTTCTGAAATTTCTTCAATTTTGTTAATAATCGGCTGCCAAATTTCAGTTAAATAATCATCATCGTAACCAAGATATATAGCGAGATTTCTTTCAACACCATAACCGGTATCGACATTTTTTTGAGAAAGTAACTCATATTTTCCATCAATGGTTTTGTTGTACTGCATAAAAACATCATTTCCAATTTCTACAATTCGGCCGTGATTGTCGCCACTCGTTAGCTTAATCGGTTCTAGTTCTGGATGGGTATCAATAAACATTTCACTGTCAGGACCACAAGGACCAGTATTACCGGCTGGACCCCACCAATTGTCTTTTTTGGGTAAAAAATAAATCCTATCTTCAGAAATTCCTACTGATTTCCAAAGTTCGGCTGATTCTTCATCCTTTGGAGCATCGTCATCACCGGCAAAACAGGTAATATGGATTTGTTTGGGATCATAATGTAAGTGCTTCGTCAATAATTCATAAGACCAGGGAATCATCTCTTTTTTGAAGTAATCGCCGAGTGACCAATTACCCAGCATTTCGAAAAAGGTGTGATGACAATTGTCACCGACTACATCGATATCCCCTGTTCTAACGCATTTTTGAATATTAGTAAGACGTTTACCCAGTGCGTGCGGTTGACCCAAAAGATAAGGTACTAAGGGATGCATGCCAGCGGAGATAAAAAGAGTAGTCGAGTCATTCTCTGGAATTAAGGAAGCTGAAGGAATTTCAACGTGACCTTTGGAAACAAAAAAGTTTACAAAGATGTCTTTTAACTGCCTGGCATTCATAGAGGAATTATAGCAAGAAGGTAACGTTATTTTTTAAACATTTTCCTTGGTTTGGAAAAAGTTGGTTTTGGGGTCGTGTCGGCGATTAGGAGGTTTTGGGGAATAACAACATCTTTCTTTTTATTTTTGATAATTTTTTTTCTGGGGATATCAGGAGTGATTATAGATTCAATTATTTTTTCTGATTTGGGCTTGA
>DHGB01000055.1:1092-6408 GCA_002402535.1 Candidatus Shapirobacteria bacterium UBA4809 | reverse complement strand
TTAACTATTATCTTTTTTTTCTTTTTTATCTTTATTAAAAAAGGAATTAAAAAGGGAAAAGCCATTTTTGAAACCCATTAAAAATTCTGAAAAAGAAGAAACAGGACGAGAAACAGAAGAAATGATTTGATTAGTTTCTCTAACGGTTACCCTTAAATCTTTTATCAGCTTGATAAGATAAATACCGACGATAACAACAACAGTAGAAATAGATAAAAGAGAGATAATGATGACAATTTGATTGATATCCATAGGAATAGTATAGACTATTTTAGAACTTTTTCATCAATGGTGACCTTGCCAGCGGGAGATTCAGCTTCAATGACAATTTTAGCCTCGGGAGTAGAAATTTGAATCTCTTTGGTAAAATTACCTTCAATATCAACTAAAACCAAAGTATCATTTATTTTAACGGTCGACTGGGGATCGGTTTTTCCGGATATTTTGAGTGAAGACTCGGAGAAATTCTCGGGCCAGACAACTTCAAGAGGGGGTGGACGATTGAATTTTAAATACTCTGAAACTAAATAAACAACAAAAGAAAGTGAAAGTAAAACAATAAAAAAAGAAAAGGTAAATTGGGGGGTTAAGGAAAATAAGGAACGAGGGGTTGAGTTTGTTGGCAAGTGCCGGTTGTAATCGCGACGAAAAAGGGAGAGAAGTTCGTCTCCATTTAAACCTAAAAACTGAGCATAATCCTTGACCATCAAAGAACAGTAGGGCTCCTCCGGAAATTCTTTAGTGTTTTCGTTTTCAAAGGCGATAAGATAACGGAGAGGAATTTTAGTTTTTTTGCATATTTCTTCAAAATCAATTTCCCGATCAAGGCGAGCTGACTCGAGAATAGCTGAAGCACGTTTCATATCGATTATCCTTCCAAACTATTATCGGAAGAACTTTTATGGGGAATTAAAATTTCTCGGGGTTTAGCACCATTAACTGGACCAACAATACCAGCTGCTTGAAGCTCGTCGAGAACCCGGGCGGCGCGGGCATAACCGAGTTTAAGATGACGCTGCATGAAAGAGGCTGAGGCCTTACCAGTGTCTTGTATCAGCTTGACAGCATCGTCAAAAACAGCATCTCGTTCCTGACCGTCACTGACCATAATATTTTTACTGATTGAATTGGGGCTGCTAACTGGTTGTTTTGTAATCTCATCATTGTAATCACCACTGCGCTGAGTTTTTAGAAAATCAATTAAGCGATTAACCTCTTTGTCAGAAATAAAGCATCCCTGAATTCTAACGGGCTTGGCTAAATCGGGGGGAATATAGAGCATATCGCCGCGACCGAGAAGCTTTTCGGCACCGGGAGTATCTAAAACAACCCGGGAATCGGTCATTGAAGCTACAGCAAAAGCAATGCGGGTGGGGATATTGGCTTTGATAAGACCAGTAATGATATTAACTGAGGGCCGCTGCGTGGCCAAGACCAAATGGATACCGACGGCCCGAGCCATTTGAGCAATGCGACAAACGTTGTCTTCAACTTCGGCGGGAGAAAAAAGCATGATTTCGGCTAGCTCGTCAATTATAATTAAAATATAGGGGATGGCTTGAAAACCGGACATATTGTTGTAACCTTCAATGTTTTTGGCTCCAACTTCAGTAAACAGTTTATAACGATGCTCCATTTCATTAACCGCCCATTTTAAAGCAGAAACAACTTTTTCTGGTTCAACGATAACTGGGGTAAGTAGATGAGGAATACCATTGTACTGTGAAAGTTCAACCCGCTTTGGATCGACCATAATTAGACGAACTTCATCAGGAGAAGCCCTGAAAAGTAAGGTTGAAATCCAGGAATTAATACAGATTGATTTTCCCGACCCAGTTTGACCGGCAATTAAAACGTGGGGCATTTTAGAAATATCAGCAATTCTAGCCTGACCAGCCACATCGAGACCGAGGGGAACGGAAATTTTACTTTTGGCATTTTTCATGGCCTCAGACTCCAAGACAGTTCTAATGGGAACCACCTCTAGAGAACGATTTGGCATTTCGATACCAACGAGAGAGCGACCGGGAATGGGTGCTTCAACTCGAATTTGACCACCAGGAGCAGCCAGGGCCATAGCCAGATCATTACTGAGAGATAAAATTTTGGCAAGCTTGGTACCAAGAGAAACTTCGAGAGCGTACTGAGTCACAGAAGGGCTATTGTTAACCTCAGCTACCCGAGCCGTAATTCCGAAAGAATCGAGAGTTTTTTCGATAATCTGGGCATTTTTACGAACATCTCCCCTGTCGGCCTTGGCTCCGGGAGTGTCATCAAAAATTGAAAGAGAAGGATAAACCCAGGTCTGATTGCCAGAAGAGGTAAGAGGAGAAGAATTTTTCATAACCGGAGGAATGTTGACAACACCAAAGTCGGCCTTGGCACTTGATTTTGAGATATCTTTATCCCGGCTTAAATTTAATTCGGAATTGGCTGAAGAGTTCATTTCTGATTGGTAAATTGGGTTTTGGGCTAACTGCTTCGCTTTTTTATCTTTTAGTTTATTACTTTGACCAATAGAATACTTTTTAATCATTTGAAAAAGATGAGCAAAGAATTTAAAAATCTGAGCGACATTGGTATCAAAAAGAACTACAAAGCCGACAATTAGGGCAAAAAAGAAAATAATAAAGGTGAGAACTTCAGAAAATAGAGCCAAAAATTGCTCCCAAAAAAAGGCACCGAGAAAGCCTTGCTTAAAAAGGCCAAGAAGAGCAAAAAACATAATAGTAAAACCAAAAAAGACATTGGCTTCACGAAGAGCAGATTTCACTTTGGTAAAGAGAAAAGAGATTAAAAGAAATAAAAAAGGAACCATGACTGCTCCCCAGCCAAAATATTTAGTTAAGATTAAATTAACCTCAGTAGCAATAGTCCCCTGCTGAAGAAAGGAAAATACCGATAATATGGCTAATATTAGAAAGAAAATAAAGAAGATTGATTTAACGGTATCTGGTTTAAGTTTTAGAGTTGGGAGAATTCGGTTTTTCTTGCGTCCACGAGGCATAAATACAGTATAGAGTAAAAATAGAAAAAGTCTAAACTCTAAAAATCAATAAATTAATTATAGAATTTAATAATCTTAGAGACCAAGTCTTTTGCTTCAATAATTTCAGATTCTTTTTCTGACCTTAATTTAAATTCTATGCCGCCTTTTTCCTGACTTCTTTGACTGATAACAAGACGAATAGGAATACCAATTAAATCAGCATCAGCAAATTTTGCTCCGGCGCTAATTTCACGATCATCAAAAATAACATCAACATTTTTTGACAGTAATTCCTGATATAAATCTTCACCGAGACCGTCAAGACCAATTAAGTGAATCTGATAAGGGGCAATGTTTTTTGGCCAAATAATACCGACGTCATCGTGACGTAGTTCAACCACAGTCCCCATAACCCGAGAGGGACCCATACCATAACAACCCATTTCCACAATTTTTTTCTGTCCCTGAGAATCAGAATAATAAAACTTAAAAGCTTCTGAGAATTTAGTTCTTAATTTAAAAATATTACCAACTTCGGTGGCTTTGACAGCTTCCAATTTATCACTGCCACATTCAGGACAAGTTTTTTGGGTGTCAATTATTTCTTTATTGACAGCGACACGACAAATGGGACATAAATAAATAGTATCTTCGCCACCTTCGTTTAAAGTTTGAAATTCATGAGAAAATTGGGAAAAATTTCCACCGGAAGCGAAGGTTAATACCGTTTCTTGACCAATACCAATTCGTTCATATATTTTAAAATAGGCTTGTTTAACAATCTCGTAATAACGGTTTAAATCAGTTTCGTCGATATGAAAAGAATAAAGATCCTTCATATTGAATTCCCGACCACGGAGAAGACCAGATTTGGCCCGAGCCTCGTTTCGGAACTTTGTTTGAATTTGATAAACAGCCAAAGGTAAATCTCGATAAGAAAATACATATTTTTGAACTAAGGGAGTAACCACTTCTTCATGAGTGGGATTTAAAACTAAATTAGTATCACCCTGACCTTTGAGATGAAAAAGAACCTCCATAGTATTGCGACCAGTAGTAATCCAACTTTCCTCTTGAGTCATGGCCGGCATCAAAATTTCCTGACCATCAATTTTATTCATTTCTTCACGGATTATATTTTGAATCTTTGTTAAAACCCTCAAACCTAATGGTAAATAATTGTAAACACCGGAAATTTGTTTTTGAATAAAAGCGGCCTGAGTTAATAATTTTGCGTTAATACTATCAGCATCGGAAGCAACGGTCTTGCTAGTTTTGCCAAATAATTGTGAGTATTTCATAAGTTATTTTAACAACAAAAATGCTCGCCATGCCTGGGATAAATCCTGAGACAAAGACGAGCTTATTCAGATTTTAACAGATTATTATTTTTAAATAATTAATTTAGGATACGAGGCATATTTTCAGATCTCGATGATCAATGGTAAAACCATAGGCTCACGGCCGGTTTTTTCTTTGATAATAGTTTCGAGATAAGCTTGAATTTCCGTCCGAATATAATCAAAATTGGCCGGTTTACTAGTAACTTCATTAAATTTTCTTAAAACTTCTTCTTTTAGATAATCGATTAAGTCAGTATTTTCTTTCATAAAAACAAAACCACGAGAAAGAATTATCGGTTCTTTAAACATCGTGCCGGCTTCTTTATTAACCATTAAAACAACACTAAACATGCCATCTTCGGCGAGAGTTTTTCGATCACGAAGAACGGTGGCGCCGACATCACCAATGCCAAGACCATCGATTAAAACTTTGTGCATCGGAATGTGAAAATTAGTATCGACTTTACCACTGGTATAAAAAGTGACCGCAGAATCGTAATCAGGCGTAATAAACTGATCATCGTTAAAACCCATGGTCTTGGCCATGGAAAAATAACTTTTGACATGTCGATAATTTCCACCGATTGGTAGTAAATAGCGAGGGTTCGTTAAAGAAATTAAAAGCGCATGTTCTTTTTGATAACCATGACCAGAAACGTGGAGTTCTTCTTTATCACCATAGGCCACATCGGCGCCCATTTTGGAAAGGATATCAATCATTTCGTAGATATTGCCGGTAGTACCGGGAATATAATCAGGAGCAGAAAAAATTACTTTGTCGCCTGATTTTATTTTTATACGGTGTTTACCCATAACCATTTTGGAAAGAGCTGAGTCTGGTTGACCGGCAAAACCAGCCACTAAGAATAATAGTTTATTGTCGGGAAAGTTTTTTGCCCTTTCCGGAGTAATAAGATCAGAATCGTCAAGCTTAATATAACCCAGTTCTTTAGCAATATTGATGGCTTTATCCACAGAATAACC
>DHGB01000055.1:0-1041 GCA_002402535.1 Candidatus Shapirobacteria bacterium UBA4809 | reverse complement strand
TGCTTAAAGTTTTCGGCAATATCCCGCTCTGAGGGTGAATAACCTTCATGATCGGAACCGAGAGAATCAGACATTAAAGCCACTACTTTGCGATTGCCAACGTTGGCGATTTTTTTAATTTCTGCTGGTTTATTATCTAAAGGAAAGACATCAAATTTAAAATCAGAACCATGATAAAAAATACCAAGTGGAGTATTGATGGCAAAATGATAAGTATCGGGAATAGAGTGAGTCACTCGAATTGGTTCAATAGTAAAGAGACCTTTGGTAAAGGTATCACCCGGCTGATAAACATTAACCGAGGCTCGAATTTGATTTTCGGCCAGACGGGCTTCAATAAAGGCGGCCGCTAGTTTGGGCGCATAAATAGGAATATTTTTTCCCAAAATCGGTAAAATGTAACGGACGGCACCGATATGATCTTCATGACCATGGGTGATAAAAATACCCAAGATACGGTCTTTTTTATCAAGAAGATAAGTGGTATCAGGAATCTGAAGATCAACCCCAAAGGCATCTTCTTCAGGAAAGCCAACCCCACAATCAACGATAATAATTTGGGATTTGGAAAAATCACCCCGAGGAGCAAATTCGTAAACGAACATGTTTTGAGTGACATCACCAAAACCTCCAAGAGAAGAGATGCGTAGAGCATCTTGACTAAGTGAATGAGAGAAATCCTTTTGAACAGCTGGATTAAAAGCCGGTTTTTGATTTGTTTTTTGATTAATCATATTTTAATTTAGTAGTTTAATAGATAAATAGTAAAAAAGATAAATAGTTAAACTGGCTAGTTATCTTTTAGTAATTTGCCAATACTAAGGAAATCGTTTTGTAGAGATTTAAGCATGGCACCGTTTCTGAGGCCAGCCGAAGGATGGTAGACAGGAATAATAGTTAAAGGTAAATCCTGCCAAGTAATATTTCTAATTTGTCCATGAACCCGGCTGATTGATTCTTGGGGAAAGAAATAGTTCATCGCAAAACGACCCAAAGTAATAACGATTTTCGGTTGAATAATTTTTAATTGAGCTTTCAAAT
>DHGB01000023.1:961-7508 GCA_002402535.1 Candidatus Shapirobacteria bacterium UBA4809 | reverse complement strand
GGTAAAATAATTTAATGTCTTTAACTCAGGTTGCTTATACCAGTAGAAATGTAATTAAATACGGAGGAATAGGCCTCGTGGGATTTTTATTTTTTTGGTGGGGAATCGGAGCGGCGATAAAAGCTTATCAAAAAGCCAATCCACCTTATGTAGCACCGACAGTCAGATACGGGGTGATAGATAAAGTGTTTTTCCCAGAAAAAGAATTCCAAAAAAAAGAATTTACGGCTGAATTACCGGACGATACTTTTCCGAAATATAAAGACCAGGCCAAAATCTATGTAATTTATCGCTCCAAAAGTATTATTGGCGCCCTTGAAGAAGGTAAAAAAACAGCGGCAGCTATGAACTTTCTCACCGAACCTAAAGAAACAGGTGTGGGAATATATGTTTTCAACGATCCAAATACCGGCAGAAGTCTAACGATGAATGTTCTCCAAAGTAGCTTTAAAATGAGTTATCCCTATTTGACGGATCAATTATTACTTAACCCGGAGCAAATGCCAAATAAGGAACAAGCGATTATCACTGCCTCTGACTTTCTCGAACAAGCGGGAAAAATGAGTCCTGATTTAGCAGAAGGAGAAAAAAAGGTAAGTTTTTGGAAAATAAATTTTGATGGCCTAAAAGAGGTAACCGCTCTTTCAGAAGCCAACATTATTAGAGTAGATTTTTTCCGAAAAAAATTGGCAGAGGATTTTCAGGTAGTAACGGCGGAAGTAGGTAAAGCACCGGTTTCGGTGCTAGTATCCGGCTCAAGTGTCGCGGCCAAAAAAGTAGTCGAAGTAAATTATCAACATGTAAATGTCGATACATCGGAAGCTTCTTCCTCAACCTATCCCATTATTACCAGCAAAGAAGCATTTGAAAATTTAAAAATGGGTAATTACTGGCCAGCCAAGGATAGCAGTTCAAATAAAGTGATTATCAGAAAAATTTATTTAGCTTATTTTGAACCGGTTAATTTAACCCAATTTATGCAACCTGTTTATGTCCTTGAGGGTGATGGTGGCTTTGTAGCCTATGTGCGAGCAGTTACTGATACATACGCCAAGTAAGATTTTCTTTAGCCCAGTTTAAAAGTATTTTAGTATCATTAAAGCGGTCC
This sequence comes from Candidatus Shapirobacteria bacterium UBA4809, assembly GCA_002402535.1. Classification (GTDB taxonomy): domain Bacteria; phylum Patescibacteriota; class Microgenomatia; order UBA12405; family UBA12405; genus UBA12158. The sequence goes on along the minus strand of DHGB01000023.1, from coordinate 6,400 downwards.
TCACTTTGAGCTACTACAGAAATAAGATAGTGGCCGTCAATATTTAATAGAGCGATAAAAGAACCGCTAGCCTCAGGAGTCCAGCCGGTTTTCAAACCCTCAACTTCGGGAAGAACTCCTAAAAGCTCGTTAGTACTAAGGACTTTATATACTTTTTGGCCGTAAATATCGGTTAATTCCATTGATTTGATTTTGACATAATTTCGTAAAGTAGAGTTTTGAATAGCGATACGGGCGATCTGACTCAAATCATAGACAGTAGAATAATGATCGGGACTATGAAGACCGTCAAAATTTACAAAATGGGTATTTTTAAGACCATATTTTTTGGTTAGTAAATTCATCTGATCAACAAAACCGGTAATTCCCTGCGGGTAATGAGAAGCTAAGGAAAAAGCGGCATCATTCGCCGAATGAATGAGAAGACCAGCTACTAATGTTTTGATAGTAACTTTATCACCGGATTTTAATTCCATTACTTTGCCGTCAACATAATCCTTTGAAATGGTGACGACTTCTTCAAGAGGGTAAATATTCAAAGCGGTGAGAGCGGTGACAAGCTTGGTCGTCGAGGCGGGATAGATGCGAGTATTTTCATTTTCAGAAACTAGGATTTGATTCGTTTCATTATCAATCAGAATATAAAAATTTGTGGAAAGCTGAGGTTTATTTTTATTAACAACGACTGGCTGGGGCGGGTGTTTAAAGGTAAAAAGATCATTTTTTTTGGTAAAGCGAAATGAAGTGGGGAGAAAAGTTAAGATCAAAGCCAGACCTAAAAATAGACCATAGTGAAAATAAGGATTCCGCAGCAGTTTTGATAAATTCACTTGGTTCAATTTATTTTTTTATTTTTTTATCAATTTTAGGTAATCTCTGATCGACTCTTTCCATATCGCGGGGAAAAAGAGAAGCCTCGCGGATATTTTCTAAACCTAAAATATTTTGAGTAATCCGCTCAAGACCGATGGCAAAACCACCTTCGGCGGGCATACTAAATTTAAAGGCCTGACCATAGGGTATTTCAAAGTCGTCCGGATTTTGACCGATGGATTTTAATTTTTCCCGAAGCTGCTGGTAATTACTAATTCTTTGACCGCCGGAAATCCACTCAACTCCTCGACCAATTAAATCGATCGTCAAAGTTTCCTCGGGATTTTGAGGATCAGCAAAAGAATACCAAGCTCTTTTTTGGGTGTAAAAATGGGTAATAAAAACTATCTCACTGCCGTATTTCTCCATCGACCAGCGGCAAATTTCCCGTTCCCCCTCAGGATCCATATCCAGTTCGTTTCGAACATCGCGACCAGTGCGCTCATAAATAATTTGAAGAGCTTCTTTTAATTTTAAGCAGGGGGTGTCATCACAGGTCTTTGGGATAGTAACACCAAAGTTATCAAGAATGTCCTGGTGTTTTTCGGAAACAGCTTTAAAGATGGCTTTAACGGTTGAATCCGCCATTTTGATTAAATCCGTCCAGTCTTCAAGAAAACCCATTTCACAGTCAAGGCTAAGATATTCGGTCAGATGACGGGTGGTAACGGAGGGCTCAGCCCGATAAGCATGAGCCAAAGTGAAAACTCTTTCAAAAATAGAAACCATAATTTGTTTGTAGAGCTGGGGACTTTGAGCCAGAAAGGCTTTATGACCAAAATAATTGACCGGAAAAACTTCAGACCCTCCCTCGGTCGAACCGGTAACAATGGTGGGAACTGAAATTTCGGTAAAATCATTTTGAATTAAATGATCACGAAAAGCTTTCATAATGGTGGCCTGAACTTTAAAAACATCGGTCACTTTTTGATGACGAAGAGAGACCGCCCGATTGTCAAGTAAAACGGGCAGGGAAACATTCAAATCCGGCTGATGAATATCAAAAGGTAATTCAGCCGCTGCTTCGATCACTTTCAATTCAACTATTTCCATTTCGATTTTACCGGTAATAATTTTAGGGTTAAAATATTTCTCCTCGCGGGCACGGATATTGCCGGTAATTTCCACCACTGACTCAACTCTAATTTCACCTAAATCTTTACCTCCAACTACCTGAATAAGCCCTGAGCGATCGCGAATATCAGCAAAGGCTAATTTGCCGTAGCTACGGACAGAATTTACCCAGCCTTTAATAATAACTTGGTTACCAATTTCGGAAATAGTATCTTTAATTAAGGTTCTGGTCATGGGGTAATTTTACCGCGTAATTATTTCCTTTACCACTAACTGGGGCAAGGTGTGATTGTTCCAAGTATTGGCGTCGAGGGAAGCGACGAGATTAATTGAATCCCCTATTTTTAAATCTATATCTAAATCAGCTTTTTTAAAAGCGATGGCATCTATCCCCGACACTTTTAATTTTAAGTGAGATTGAGTTTGGCCAAGGATTTTTTTTGACTCTATTTTTAAATTTTCAAATAAAAACAGAGGCTGCGGATTGCCAATACCAAAAGGCTGCAAACTTTTTATTAATTTAATATTGGTTAAATTAATGGCTGAAAGATCCATTTTAGCGTCAATAGTAAGGGACTTTTGGGGGGAATAGTTAAGTAGATTAATAGAAAAGTAGTTTAATAGTTTTTTTTGAAGTTTGGGAATATTTTTATCCAAAATAGAAAAACCGGCGGCGCCGGGGTGACCACCGAGATCAACAAATAATTCAGAAAATTTTCGGAGGACCTCGATAATATTAACCTCCGGAATCGAGCGACAGGAACCCTTAGCCACCTCACCATTTTTGGCAATAATTATTGAAGGTAGAGCATATTTTTCAGTCAGACGGCCGGCAATAAGACCGATAATCCCGGGATTAAATGAATCAGCAATAAAAATAACTTTATTTTTTATATTAATATTTTTATCGGCAAGATCGATAGATTCTTTTTGTAAATCTTGTCGTTCTTTATTAAAATTATTTAAAACCTCCGCATATTTACCTGCTTCTAAAGAATTTCGGCTACACAAAAGTCGAAGGGCGTCGGTGGGATCAGAGAGACGGCCAACGGCGTTAAGGCGAGGCCCTAAAAGAAAACCTAAATCATAAACCGATAATTTATCCAGATTTACTCCGGAAATTTCCATTAATTTTTTGAGACCCGGCGATGGGTTCACCTTTAATTCCTGCAAACCATGAACAACAATCGAACGATTTAGATCGGAAAGTGGCTGGCAATCAGCAACGACTCCAAGGGCCGCCAGCGACAAATCAGCTGTTTTGGAAAAGGATCTGGCAATTAACCAGGCTAANNGCAAGATGATGATCAATCACCACAATTTTTGTGTTAGGATTTTTGGCTTTAATTTTGGCAAACTCAGCATCGGCGACAATGCCGTTATCGACGGTAATTAACAGATCAAATTTAATTTTTTTTTCTGATTCAAGGCGAAAAAATGATTTGGATTTAAAACCATAACCATCTTTTTCCCGGTGGGGAATAAAAGGCAAGACATTTTTGTTTAAGGGATAAAGACTTTGCCACAGAATGGCCGTAGAAGTTAAGCCATCAACGTCATAATCACCATAAATTAAGATATTTTTTTGTTTATCTATATGTTTTTGAATTAAGTTAACGACTTTTTTTGATGATAGTTTTGACTCGGGAAAAGATGGTTTTAAAAAGTTGTCCACGTCGGTAATCTGGCGGTTTTTTAGGAGGAGTTTTAAGAGAGTTTTTGGCGGTGTTTGGCCACTTATTGTCTCTTGACTTAACAAATTAAGAAGTGCTTGCATAGGCCTATTGTATGCTATAATTTGAAGACCAGAAAGCACTTACCTAGTTTTTGGTTAGTTATTAGTAAGGTTAAGGAATCTTTAAAAGATTCGAAAAAAATGGCAAAAAAGCTTTTCGTAGGAAATCTTTCCTACAACATGACAGATGAGCAGCTGAATGCGATCTTCGCACCCTTCGGCACAATCATCTCCGCAAATATAGTTTTCGACAAATTCTCTCACCGAAGCAAAGGTTTCGGTTTCGTAGAATTCGAAACTGAGGAAATGGCTCAAGCCGCTCTATCTTTGGATGGCAGCGAGCAAGACGGTAGAAATATCGCCGTAAAAGAGGCATTACCTCGTCCTGAAAGACCCCAAATGTAAATAATATTTATTATTTGATCTTTAAACCCCCCGCAGCGGCGGGGGGTTTTCGGTGGAGAAAAAATGTCTCAGTTTAAGGTAAAATTGGATATGGAGAAAAGACAATTACCGGAGAAGGTTAAAATAGTGATGCAAAAAGTCCTGGATAAAAACGGAAAAATTTATGTAGTTGGGGGAGCGGTTCGGGATTGGATTTTAAAAAAGAAAGTTAATGATTGGGATTTTGCCACTAATTTGACCCCGGAAGAGATGAAGAAAATTTTTCCCAAAAATTCTTTTTGCGAAAATCAATTTGGGACTTTTAGTGTGGTAGTTGGCAAAAACGAGATATTTGAAATTACCACCTATCGAAGTGAGGCGGGATATAGTGACAAAAGACACCCGGATAAAATTAGCTGGGGAAAAACATTAAAAGAAGATCTGGAAAGAAGAGATTTTACGATTAACGCCATAGCCCTTGATATTGAAGGACAAATTACTGATCTGCACGGAGGAATTGAAGATTTAAATAACCGGCTGATAAAAACTGTGGGAAACCCCGATGATCGATTTTCTGAAGACGCTCTGCGAATGATGAGAGCGATTAGAATTGCCGCCCAAATTGGTTTTTTGATTGAAGAAAAGACTTTTGAATCAATTCAAAAAAATGCTCATTTAATAAAAGAAATAGCCGGAGAAAGAATTAGAGACGAATTATTTAAAATCTTACTTTCAAAAAAACCCGGAGATGGAATAAGACTCTTAAAAAACTCGGGATTGCTGGCAGAAATCATGCCCGAGCTGCTACTCGGGGTGGGTATGGGCCAAAAAGGTCATCACATTTATGATGTTTGGGACCATGAGCTTGAGGCTTTAAATAACTGTCAAAGTAAAAATCCAGTGACGAGACTGGCCTGTTTACTTCATGATGTGGGAAAACCGGTGGTCATGAAAGAAGAAAAGGGAGAAAAAACTTTTTACAATCACGAAGTAGTTGGATCCAGAATTGCGGTCAATATCGGGAAAAGATTAAGACTGTCGAAGGATGAACTGGAACAGCTTTTTATTTTGGTCAGATGGCACATGTTTACCGTCGAGGATACTCAAACTGATAAAGCCGTCAGAAGATTTATCAGAAATGTGACGCCAAAATATTTAGACGAAATGATTTCACTGCGACGGAGCGATAGACTCGGATCGGGAGCTAAGGAAAGCAGCTGGCGATGGGAATTATTTAAAAAGCGACTGATAGAAGTCCAAAAACAACCTTTTTCAGTTAAAGACCTGAAAGTTAATGGGCTAGACGTGATGGAAATATTGAAGATAAAACCAAGTCGAAAAGTAGGCGAAGTGCTCGATAAACTTTTTGCCGA
>DHGB01000023.1:0-917 GCA_002402535.1 Candidatus Shapirobacteria bacterium UBA4809 | reverse complement strand
ACCCCAACAGAGGAATAGGTACCAGAGACAACACCGATGAGCAGAGCAATGGCAAACCAACGGGTACTGGCACCTCCAAGAATAACCAGAGCAAGTAGCATTAAGATAATAGTCATAGAATTGTTTATCGAGCGGACAATGACCTCTGAGACAGCCTTGTTGGCTAGCTCCACCCAGTCCAAATGAAAGCTGAGGCTTTTGAGTTCCCTAATCCGATCAAAGGTAACGATAGTGTCATGAACCGAAGAGGATAAGGTAGTTAAAATAGCGGTCACAAAAAGAGCGTCAATTTCGGCACCAAAAAAGTGACCTAAAATCGAAAAAGAACCAAGAAGAATTAAAGCATCGTGAAGCATGGCGATGACCGCCGAAGCCCCAAAACTAATATCTTTAAATCGAGAACCAATAAACAACAATAAAGAAAGGGAAGATAAAATAATGGCCCAAATTGTTTTTTTAAGAAGCTCTTTGCCGAGAGTAGCACCAAGGGTTTCGAACTGCAATTCACTAAAATTGGAATCTAAGTTTTTTAGTTCGATACTTAAGGCTTCTTTTTGCTCTGCTGAAATATGGCTAAATTTAAGGATATATTTATCTTGATTTGTAGAAATAGTCAATAATTCTAAATTATTTTTGGAAAAAATAGTTTTAAGGGTTTCGGGGCTTGGCCTCGAAGGCAGAGAAACCTGCCAGGAAGAACCACCGGAAAAATCGACAGAAAGACGAAAGCCCCAAAAGATAATAGAAAAGATGGAGGCTAAAATCAAAAGAGAAGAAATAAACAAAAATAGTGGCCTAAATTTCATAATATTCATGGTTTAGATTATTAGATTAGTAGATTAATAGATTAATGGTTAAATAGTTAATTATTATTTTTACGGGCGAGAACACGTAATAAATTGCGGGTGACAAAGACT
>DHGB01000019.1 GCA_002402535.1 Candidatus Shapirobacteria bacterium UBA4809 | reverse complement strand
AAAGCCGAAGGTGCCAGTGGTGGCTAGATAATTTAAATATTCGTTATGGGCTTTATTGTAGAGAAAATCCCACTCAGAAGTGAGGTTGTGAGAGGCAGGACGGGTCCAGTAATAAGTAAAGCCAAAAGTTTCGGGGCCGGTGCCAAAGAGGGGGAAAGCCCTCCATAAGTCGAGGCTACCTTGCCAAACAATTTTACGAATGTCTTCACTCGGGGTGATGTTTAATGAGGTATTTTGAGAGACTGGCTTGGATATTTTTGGTTTAATAAAAAAGTCTTTGATAGGATTNNNTTGATAATTAAATAAATTGCCAGAGAAATGATGGCAGCGATGAGTCCCGATTTGGATTTGGTAAATAGAAGACAAATGTAGAAATTAGAAACGAGAAACAAGAAACTAAATTTTTGGAGAAAGGTTTTGGCAAAAAGAAATTTATGAAGGGCAAAGGGAAGAAGAATGCAGAGATAGGCGGCGAGCCAGTTTGGCTGGCCGAGAGTGGAAAAAACCCGGGATTGAACATCCTGAACCCAAAGATGCTTATCAATGCCAAAGTGCTCCAAAATACCAAAAGTTGAGACCAGAAAACCAGATATTAAAATAAGATTAACGATTTTGTCACGAAATTTGGGGGTGAAATAAAGAGGCAGAATAAGAAATAGTAATAAATAGACACTGAGAGAAAGTAGGCCACCATTAAGGCGTGAATAATAACCAAAGATTGAGGTGTGAATATCGACGGAAAAAATGGTAGAAATTAGTTGAGTAGAAAAAAAGATAAGTAGAGGAATAGTTAGGTTATTTTTTGAAAATAAGACAGTTTTGCCTTTTAAATAATTAAATAAATGAAATAAAGTAATTAAGAGAGTTGATAAATAAACAAAATATATTTTTGGGACTTCAAACAGCTCAGAGGAGATGGAAGTAAAAATGAGAGGAGTAAAAAAAAAGAGAATCGAAATTAAAAATTGAACAATAGAAGTCACCTGATTATTTTAGCAGTAATTGTTATACTGATGAAATGAAGCTTTTTTCTAATTTTTTTTCTAATTTTTATTGGGAGATAGGTTTGGATCTGGGGAGTAGTAATGTAAAAATTTATGTTAAAGATCGGGGGGTAGTGGTTGATGAGGCTTCGATGATAGCGCGACTCAAAAAAAAGAAAAATGGAATTCAAAAAATGCTGGTCTTTGGTCAAAAAGCTAAGGAGATGGTCAATCGGGAGCCGAAACAAATTGAAGTGGTGGCCCCGATAAAGCGCGGGGCAATCGCTGATCTGGTTAGTGCCCAGGCGCTGCTCGCTTATTTTATGAAACTGATTAATGAAATTCCGAGCTCCTATCCAAAAATATTAAAACCGAGAGTGATTGTGGGAGTACCGGGAACTATCAGTAATGTCCAAAGGAGGGCTTTTCGAGCAATACTGGCACAGGTGGGAGTCCCAAAAGTGATTATGGTTGAAAGTAGTATTCTCGGAATCCTCGGGAGTGGTTTTAAAATGGATGAAAGTGGGGGAGTGCTCTTTTTGGATATTGGTGGGGGAAAAACTGAAGCCTCTCTGGTGTCAATGGGTGGGGTGGTGATTAGTCGAGGCCTTGAAATGGGAGGCGATGATTTTGATGAGTCGATTGTTGGATATGTTCGGATGAAATACGGGATTTTTATTGGAAAAAATACGGCTGAAAGGGTAAAAATTGAGATGGGGGGAGTGATTAGAGGGAGAGACCTTGAAACAAATTTACCAAAGAGTATTCGGCTTCGAGCCGAGGAGATTAATGAGGCGACAGCTTTAAATGTAAAAAGAATAGTCAATTTAGTAAAAATTGTTCTTGATGAAATGCCAACCGAAATGACGGACGATGTTTTAAAAAGAGGGGTATTAATGTCGGGGGGTGGATCTCAATTTCCAGGAATTGACACTTTAATTGAGGAAGAGGTAAAAATAAACGCCTCAGTGTTGCCCAGTCCTGCTTTTGGAGTGGTTAAAGGGGAGGGGGAGTTACTGGAAAATAAAGGGTGGCTTGAAAGAATAAAATTAGTATCAAATTTATCTTAAAATGAAATTTTGGTGGTTTAAGGCAGCCCTGTTTTTAAGTTTTGGAATAATCTTTGTAACCGTGATTAAACTGAACATTATTAAGGGCCCTTATTATCGTAATTTGGCATTAAATAATCGGGTTACAAAAATAATTTTGCCGGCAAAAAGGGGAGAAATTGTTGACCGGAAAGGAAGAAAAATAGCGGAAAATATTGATTTTAACGGAGAAATAAAGCGTTTTTATGTTTATGGGGCTTCAATGTCAAATGTAACGGGGTATCTTGGAAAGGTCAACGAAGATGAGTTAAAAAATGGAAAATGCGGCCAACAACTTGGTAATTTGAGTGTGGTAGGCCGAGCGGGAATGGAAAAAGAAATGGACTGTGAGCTTTTGGGAAGTGATGGCTATCGCCTGGTTGAGGTTGATGCGGTGGGTAACAGCAATCGGGACCTCGGACAACTTGATCCAGTGCCAGGAAAAGAAGTTGCTCTAAGTATCGATGCCTTTTGGCAGGACAAAATTTATAAAATGCTTGAGGATAAAAAGGCAGTGGTAATTATGAGTGAACCGAAAACGGGAAAAATTATTACTTTAGTTTCTTCACCAAACTATGATGCCAATGATTTTAATTATAGTTATGACAAGGAGACTGTCAGAACTTATCTTGAAGATACAGTAAATTTACCGATGCTGAATCGGACGATTGCAGCTAAATATCATCCTGGGAGTGTGTTTAAACCAGTTGAGGCTCTAGGGGCTCTCGAAGAGGGGGTGATAAGTAGAGAAACACTGATTCAAGATACGGGAGTAATTAAAATTGGCGATTATGCTTATAATAACTGGCTTTGGACAAAAAGAGGAACCACAGACGGGATGGTGAATGTGGTCAAAGCTCTAAAGAGATCAAATGATATTTTCTTTTATAAACTGGGGGAGGCAATGGGAGTGGATAGAATAAAAAATTGGGCCGAGAGATTTGGTTTTGGACAAGTAACAGGAATAGAGCTACCGGGGGAAGTGGCTGGTTTGATACCTGACGATGGGTGGAAAAGGAAAAATTTGGGAGAGAGATGGTATCTAGGAGATACTTACCATTTGTCAATTGGTCAGGGAAATTTAACGGTAACCCCGTTACAAATTAATCAAATGACTAATATTATTGCTAGTAAAGGGCAAAAATGTCAAATGTCTTTACTTAAAAATAAGCCAGTAAAATGTACCGAAATACAGGCAAAAGAAGAAAATTGGATGGCGGTGATTGAGGGAATGAGAGAGGCCTGTGATAGCGAGGGGACGGCCTGGCCACTGTTTAATTTTAAAACAGAAATTGCCTGTAAAACTGGCACGGCGGAGCTTGGAGATGGCACCAATGATACTCATGCTTGGTTAACCGCCTTTGCCCCGGCCGATAATCCGGAAATTTCAATTACAGTGCTGGTTGAAAGAGGGGGAGAAGGGAGCGATGTGGCGGCACCAATAGTCGGTGATATTTTAAAAGAGTGGTTTGAAGAGCCAGAGACGGTAGTTCCGAGACTAACAGAATGAAAAAAATCGCGATTGTTGGGAGTAGGTACATGAGTGATTATGGAAAAGAAGTAATTGGAATATTAATGGAAAAATTAAGAGATGAGGAAGTAGTGACAATTAAAGTAAGTGGATGTAATAGTGAGGTAATAAGGCTTGGCGCGAGAAAAATTTTTGAGGGGGAGAATTTCGAAAAATTGAATGAGCAGGTAGCAGATTATGCCGATATTTTGGTAATAATAGAAGGAGGAGAAAAGAGTGGAACAATACTTCTCGCGTCTAAATTTGTGGAAAAAAATAAAAATGTTTATTGCATACCGGGGAGAATAACTGATGAAAATAGTGAAGCGACCAACTGGTTAATAAAACAAGGGGCAATGCCAATAATTAGTTTGGACGACTTGACCCTCCTTCGCTAAAGCTACGGACGGGCAAGCAGAGGAGTAATGTTACAATAAGCAATTATAAAGGGTGTAGACTGTATTTTATGAAAAAACTATTAATAGTGGAGTCGCCGACAAAAGCGAGGACAATTTCGAAATATTTAGGTAGTGACTATGAGGTAATGGCGACGGTAGGGCATTTTAGGGATTTACCGACCAATAAAATGGGAGTTGATTTAAAGGATTTTACGGTTGAATATGTGATTGATTCCAAGAAAAAAGAAATAGTCTCGCAGCTCGGAAAATTATCAAAAGGGGCGGGAAATATTTTTCTGGCCTCTGACCCTGATCGGGAAGGGGAGGCAATTGCCTGGCATGTTAAATGGCTGTTGACTGAAGGTCAAAAAGGAAAAATTGACGCGGCTAAAATTTCCCGGGTATCTTTTCACGAAATTACCAAAGAAGCGGTCGAGGAGGCTTTGAATAAAGCTAGGGAGATTGATATGAATCTCGTCAATGCCCAGCAGGGAAGAAGGGTGCTTGATCGAGTGGTGGGTTATTCATTATCGCCGGTTTTATGGAAAAAAGTGAGGCGGGGTTTGTCAGCGGGACGGGTCCAGTCGGTGGCAGTTCGACTCATTTGTGAGAGAGAAAGAGAAATTGAAGCCTTTAAAAAAGAAAAATATTTTAAAATCGGGGCTCTATTTAATAAAGAGGTAAATTTTGAAGCAGAACTCATCAAAATAGGAAACAAAAGTTTTATTGAAAAGAAAAAGCTAAATTTGTTTGATGGGGATTTTACTTACACCAAATCTTTATTTACGAACGAAAAAGAAGCCAAAAGCTTTATTGAATCCCTGGATAAAGAATTTACGGTTAGTCAGGTATTCGGGAAAAAACTGAGTAAGGCACCAGTGCCAGCGTTTACGACTTCAAAATTACAACAGGCGGGGGCTCGGCGTTTTGGCTGGTCGGGAAAACAAACGATGACTTTGGCCCAGCGTCTCTATGAAAGAGGGCTAATAACCTATCACCGCAGTGATTCACTTTATTTATCAGATAAGGCAATTAAAGAATTTCGGGATTATATTGAAAAAAAGTATGGGAGTGAGTATTTATCACCAAAGGTTAGGGTTTATAAAAATAATTCGAAAAATGCTCAGGAGGCTCACGAGGCGATTCGGCCGACACAAATTGGAGTAATCAGTCCCGAGGGGCTTGATAGTAAAGAAGAAAAACTCTATCAAATGATTTGGAAAAGGGCACTGGCGACTCAGGCGGCAGCAGCCAGACTGGAGAGTAATAGCATTGACCTATTTAACAAGGAGGCTCTATTTCGAG
>DHGB01000001.1 GCA_002402535.1 Candidatus Shapirobacteria bacterium UBA4809 | reverse complement strand
GGACGAAGAGCTTCAATGATGGCTAACACACTACAATAATATCAAAAATCCGAGCAAGGTGATGATGCCACCGACAAGGGTGAGAATTTGCGAAGGAAATTCGACACCTGATTCGAGTAAAATTATCCGAGTTGGACTGGGACCCTCAGTAATAACTTGGGAGGGAATTGGAGTATTTGTTGGAGGAATGGGCGTATTCGTAGCAGTAGGCTCAGGGGTTCCGGTGGCGGTGGGTTTGGGAGTGTTAGTTGGCGTTGGAGTATTGGTTGGTTTNNGGGTAGGAGTATTAGTTGGAGGTATGGGAGTAGCGGTGGGCGCATCACAAGAATAATCCCAATAATCAACCCAACAAGAACCTCCATCATTATAATAAACATCTAGTTGTTGACTACCACAATAATTTCTTTCTAAACAGAGAGATGATCCATCTCTAACAACAACAGTATTTTTCCAACACGACGGATTCCACTCTCCGGGACATTTTGATAAAGTAGCAGTGATCCCGTTTTGAGAACACCAATTATTGATGTACCCGTTACACAAGCTTCCGCCGTTATATTCACCTGCGGCTCTGTCTATTATGTCTTGATTATTTTTTACTAAATAGAGAACTCCGGCTAGTGAAAAAAGTAGAAATAGAAGACTTAAAATACCGTATTTTTTCATCAATGAGAGTAATAAAAAGATACACCAAAAAATAAAATAGATAAAATCGATATTAAATAAGTTGGAAGAGAGTTACCGCTTTCATAGAGGGTAGAAGTAGTTGAAGGCTTAGCGGTTCTAATAGTAGGAACTGAAGTGGGCATAGTGGTAAGGGTAGGCGAAGAAACAATGGTTGGCAAAATGTTTTGAGTGGGAATCAAGGTGGCCGAAGGAGTAGCGCTAAAGGATAAGTAATCGCTGGTACCGGTTACCAAAAAATTTCTGGTAACTATTTGGTCTTGATAAGTTAAGGTTATCTGGTGAGATCCAATTGATAAATTTTGGGAAGGAGAAAAATTCCAAGAATTGTTGTCAGCGACAGTAATACTACTCAGTTTACCATCTAGATTCAATTGAATATTTTTACCAGCTGGACCTTGTCCAAAAATATCAGGTTTTAGAGTGGAAACGTTTTCTCCTTCTCTTGGATTAGCAATACTAAGGCTAACAAAACTCAGTTCTGGGTTGTTGATGTCAAAACTGCTTTTGGTAGAAGAAATTGGGGTAGGGACATTGGAAAAGTAATTTTGACCGATAATAATATCCGGCACAGGGTCGTTATTGCTGGATGGGTTAATCAATTGCGTCACCTGTCCATCTGGAGAATAAACAGTAATATCTTCTTCAGCAGTAGTCGAAGGAGTAAACCAGTCAGTTTTTTGCTCATTAAAGCTGGCAGCTAAAGAAATGTTCCAATTGCCATTTTTATTGGAAAAGGCGGAAAGAGCTTGACTACCAGGTAAAGTAAGATAAATGATAGCTCCCGAAATTGGATTGCCCATTGAATCGATAACCCTTCCCCAAGCCAGGTTTGAGGAGGGAGTCAACGAATTTGGTTTTGAAGCGGTAGTTAGGACGTACTCAGGGCGAGAATAAGTACTGGAACCAGAAATGAGACTAAATTTATAACTGGTTTGAGGGGAAAGATTAGAAATCTTGAAATAATGAGTTGTTTCGGAAAGGGAAGCGTCCTGATAAATAATATTATTTATACTTAAAGTCGCACTGCAAGGAGAAGGGGTGGTAAAAGAAAAATCGAAAGAACCAAAGGTAAGGTTGGTAATTTGAGGATTGACTGGTTCACAAGAGACACTCGCTTTTGAGTTTAAACTGGTTGTCTTGGTGGAAAGAAAAACTCCTAGAAATAGGATGACAAGGAGGAAAATAATTCCTAATATTGTCGGAAATTTTTTATCTTTCATAAAACAGGCTCAATTTTATTTTCAACTTCATTGAGGTTGTTGACATCTAAACTAGGTGATGATAATTCTTGTCTTTTTTCAATCTCATTGAGAACATTGAGATCAAGATCGGGAGAAACTGAACGAATTAAGGGATTGTTTTCAATTTCTGCTGTTGATTTTATTAAATTATTGTAACTTTGGGAGACAACTGAGAAAAAAATGGCAATAAAAGTAAAAATACTAATTAAAACTAGGTATTTAGAAAATTTAATTTTGGACATTTTTTGGCCAATAGTAAATCTTTAAAGGTAGGTTTATATTAACTGTTTTACTACCCGTGTCTTTTTCAAGAGAAAATGAAATTTGATCAATTTGAAAAAGTCGTCTGTTTTGAAGAAGGCCCGAAAGAAGAGAAGTGGCTGACAAAAAAGAAGAAGAAGTGCTTATACTAGTAGAATAAAAATTAGAATCTGAGATTGAATAATTTATTTTATCTAAATAAACCTGATTTTTTTCAGTTAGACCAACAATTTGAGAAGTGGCCTGATAAAAACGGGGGCTGCTTGGTAGGCTAGCTTCAACCAGGGCATATTTTTCCTGAACTTGTGAAAATAAATCCTGAGAAATAATCACATTATTAATTTTTGCTTTTAATTCTTTGACTAAAATTTCTTTAGCTTTGATGTCACCAACAAGTTTGGAAATAGTTAATAAGGTTGGTTTAATTGCAAAAAAAGTAAAAAAAGAAATTAGTAAAAAAGTGGCACTAATTTCAACAGATTTGATAAATTTATTGTTTTCCCGCTGTTTAGATAGATAGGAAAGTAGAGGGTTAACTTTAGAATAGATATTTAGATTATTGGAAACTGGGGGGTTCATGGTTTTTTGAAGGTTAAAGAAAGACTTAAATAAAATTTACTGTCCTTGGTTTTTTTCTCAATTTTTTGAACATTAACCGAACTGATATCAGGATTAAGTTTGAGGTTAACAATAAAATCAATGATGGCATTTTCTTGATAGGAATATGATTCAACACTACCAGTGATAGGACTCGACTTTTCACCGCTATTAAAACTAATGTTTTCAAAATAAATTCCCTCGGGAATACTTTGAATTAAGGAATTAAGTGATTCAATATATTTTGGCTCGGTAGTGTAGAAATTTTTTATAAACTTTAAACGCTCCTGGAGAGATACATAGTCTTTCTCAAATTCTTGAGTGCTGCCCAAAATAGCTTTTTGCTGGCGAAGGGTTTCTGACAGATCTGAGTTTTTTCGATCAAGCCAAAAACGAGATAAAAAAGCACCAATCACTATCAGCTCGACAAAAATTATTACCACTCGACCAACGCTCGTCACCCACCGAAGAAAGCGCGCGGAAAAAGTGTTTAGGTTTTCTTCTTTTGGTAATAAAGAAATCTCCTTTTTAGCAGGCATACTATAAACAGTATAAACAAAAATGTCTAAGAAAGAAAATGAAAGAAACGCTGAAAATATGACTTGAAGCGAAGAAACTCAGGAGAACGAAAAAGCCAGGTAAAAATTAAGAAGGAAGAGAGGCCAGAAACAATCGAGAGACCAAAGATTAACAAAACATTTAGGGTTTTACTGGTGTCTAAAACGAAAAGATCCAAAAAACGAAGGGTAAGCCATGAGGTTAAACCACATAATATCGAGCTTAAAACGATACGGCTAAAGGAAAAAAACATTTTTTCCCAGCCTTGACCATCAACCCGCCAGATAAATAAAGCAAAAAGACCTAAACATTGGATGATATTCGCAATTGAGGCGCTGATAGCTAAACCGACTATACCCAGAGAGGTGAACTTAATAAAAAAATAACTGGTAACAATATTGAAAAACAGAGAAATTCCGGAAATTTTTAAAGGGGTTCTGGTGTCATGAAGAGCATAAAAAGAACGAATTAAAATTTGAATCACGGCTTGGCAGACAATTGCCGGAGTCAAAAAAGCCAAAGTTCTGGCTGTAAGTAAAGTGGCCGACCAAGGAAACTGTTTGCTTCCAAAGGCTAGGCGAACAATAGGCAAACGATTAATTAAAATTAATACACCGATGGGAAAAGCGATAAAAAGACTCTGAAGAATCGTCTTTCTGACGGTTTCCCGAAAAAGATTCAATTGATTTTTGGCAATATTTTTAGAAAGGACGGGTAAAGATGCCTGACCGACGGTAGTACCAAAAATACGACTAGGAAGATACATCAACTGGAGGGCTAAATTTAAGAGAGAAATGGAACCGGCGCTTAGACTTGAGGCAAAAAATAAAGTGACCGTGCTTTCTATTTCCGAAAGACCAAGAGATAAAGTTCTTGGAATCATTAAACGAATAATTTCCTTGACACCACTGAACTTAAAACTAGCAATTTTATAATAAACAAAACCAAGCCTCTTAATTGAAGGAATTTGGATAGCCATATGGAAAAAGGCGCCAATGACCACCCCCCAAACAACCCCATAAATGCCAAAAGTTGGGGCTAAAGCATAAATACTAAAAATTATAAAGAGATTGTAAATAATTGGTGACAAGGCAGAAATAATAAATGTCTCATTGACCTGAAGAATGGCGGTTAAAAAATTACTGATAAGAAAAAATATTTGAGCAATAAGTAAAATTCGGCTTAAATTCGACATTAAGTTGATTTGGTAAGGAGAAAAACCCCGAGCAATTAACTGGGAAAGAGGGTGGGCAAAGATTAAGGCAATAAGTGAGATGACTGAAAAAAAGATTAATAGTAAATTAATGACAGAAGAAGCCATGCGATAAGCTTCTTGTTTATCTTTATGCAAATAACTACTAAAAACAGGAATAAAGGAGGCTGAAAGGGCTCCAGTAACTAGTAGTTTAAATATTAAATCAGGAATTCGGAAAGCCGCGTTGTAGGCATCAAGCTCAAGAAGACAGCATTTAAAAAAAATTGAATAGAGAAAACGGGTTCTTAAAAAACCAAGAATGGCAGAGAAAGCAAAAGTAATGGCCAAAACGACAGTCGCTGAAAATATACTCTTTTGACGCTGTTGAGTAAAGGAGCGAATTCGGAGACGAAGTGACATAGTCCTATTGTAAATTATTGTAAATAGATTGGCGATAGGATAAAATACGACTTATGCCAATTGGAAGATCAGCAAAAAAATCACTCAGAAAGTCGGTTAAAAATAAAAAACTTAACCAGGTTTTCAAAAATAAATTAAAAGAAATCGTCAAAATATTTCTAGCTAAACCAGACAAGAAAAATTTTGCCAAGGTACAAGCAGTTTTGGATAAAGCCGAAAAAAGACATTTATTCTCAAAAAATAAAGCTTCAAGGCTCAAAACAAGATATTCTAAAAAAGTTGACAAAGAGGTTGAAAAAAAAGTGGTCAAGAAAAAAGTTAAAGCTAAAAGGAAAGTAATCAAGCAATAAGGTAGAATAGGGTAATGAAGAAGTTTTATCTTACCACTCCGATTTATTATATTAACGATATTCCCCACATCGGTCATACCTGTACCACGGTAGCCGCTGATATTATTGCGCGACTTCACCGAAAGACAGGAGAAGAAGTTTTTTTCTTAACCGGAACTGATGAGCACGGACAGAAAGTGGCTGAAGTAGCTGAAAAAGAGGGATTAAGTCCAAAAGATTATTGCGATAAAATTTCACCCCGTTTTTCTGAAACTTGGAAAGTTTTAAATATTAGTTATGACTTTTTTATTAGAACCACAGACCAAAGACATGAAAAGGTAGTGGGGGAACTACTTCAAAAAATATATGATAAAGGGGATGTTTATAAGGCAAAATATGAGGGATGGTATTGTATTGGCTGTGAAAAATTTTTAACCGAAACTGATTTGGTTGACGGACATTGTCCACTCCACTCAGCAGAGAAAACAGTCAAAAAATCTGAAGAAAATTGGTTTTTTAAATTATCGAAATATATTCCTCAAATAATTAAATTAATTGAAAATAATACAAGCAATTATATTTTTCCGGAGAGTAAAAAGTCAGAGGTATTAGCCAAATTAAAGGCAGGAATTAATGATATTTCTCTATCACGAGAAAATGTCAGCTGGGGAATTCCCCTGCCTTGGGATAAAAATCAGACTGTATACGTCTGGTTTGATGCTCTAATTAACTACTACAGCGCCACCCAATTTTTAGAAAATAAAAAGGAGTTTTGGCCGGCAGATTTACATATTTTGGGAAAAGAAATACTTTGGTTTCATACGGTAATTTGGCAAGCTATGCTTTTGTCGGCTGAAATTAAATTACCTGTAAAAACTTACATCCATAGTTTTTATATGATTGATGGCCAAAAGATGTCAAAATCACTTGGTAATGTAATTTCACCAAGTCAACTGATTGATTTATTTGGAGTCGACGGGACTAGGTATTTAGTGGCCAGATCTTTCCCGACCGAGAATGATGCTGATGTGGGGATTGATAGATTTAAAGAAAAATATAATGCTGACCTCGCTAATAATCTGGGAAATTTAGTGAGTAGGGTATGTAAACTGGGAGAAGGTTTAAAAATAAATAATCAGGAAGTAATAATCGATAATAAATATAAAATTTTGATAAATAACTTAAAATTTGATGAAGCAATTGGTTGGGTATTTGAAAATTACATCGATAAATCAAATAATCGACTAAACGAAGTGACGCCATGGAAACTTGAAATAAATGATCCGAAAAGAATTGAAATATTAACTGAATGTGCTCAAAATTTAAAAATAGCGGCTACTTATTTAGAGTCGATAATGCCAGAAACATCTAAAAAAATACTGGATCAATTAGACAAAGAAATAAAAGGTTTGGAAAGCGGTTTATTTCCGAGAATTAAATAATAAAATTTTTATGATTGATACCCACGCTCATTTAGAGCCAACATTTTGCGACATATCGAGAGGAGCGGGTTTAAACGCAGTGATTTTGTCGGGATCGAACTTAGAAAATTCTAAAAATAATTTATTGTTGGCACAAAAATATTCTTTTTTATACCCGGCAGTAGGAATACATCCCCAAGAGATAGCTGATGATATAAATTTATTGGAAGCTTTGGCTAAAAATCCGAATGTAATCGCGATAGGAGAGTGTGGTTTGGAATTTTTGGGTAAGGTAAACACTAAAAAGCAAGAAAAATATTTTAGGATACAGATAGAGTTGGCCCAAAAATACAATAAACCACTAATAATTCATGCCCGAAAAGCGGTAGATGAAGTAGTCGAAATACTGAGTGAATATAAAAATTTAAAAGGGGTTTTTCATTGTTATAGTGGGGGTAAAAAAAGGATAAAAAAAGTGCTCGAATTGGAGCCGACTTCGCCTGGTAGCTCCTTCGAGCCAAAGTGGTACTTTGGATTTGATGGAAACTTAACTTATGAGGAGGGACTGGAAGAAGTGGTGAAAAAAATTCCGAGAGACAGAATCTTGGCGGAAACCGACTCCCCTCTTTTGACACCTGAGCCTTTTCGGGGTCAAGAAAATAGACCAGCTTATGTGAAATTTGTTTATCAAAAAATAGCCTATATTTGGGGTAAAAGCTTTGAGGAAACTGAAGAAATTATTGACGAAAACGTAAAGAGATTATTTAAGATATTCTGAAAGAATATTTTCGAGTTCCTTTAGAGGAGGATATTTATCGATGAGAACCACCTCACTATCAATTAAGAGAATAGTATTACCCTGTAAACCCATAGAATAAACTCGGGTCATATCCTTGATGTATTCTGGGTCATAGTCGACTTGAAAACGCTGACAGAGAGTTTGAAGATTGGCAAATAATTGTTTGCCGGGTGGCAAACCTCGATCATAAAGTTGAATTCTCATATTCAATTATAACTCAGCACGGGAATCAATGTCTAAAGTACGAGGATTAGCAAAGTCTCCTCTTTGTGACTGATAATAACCAGCCAGGGCAATCATAGCGGCATTGTCTGTGTTGAGTTCTTTTTTAAAAGGTAAATAGAGAGGTAGATTGTATTTTTTGGCTAGCTCTCTACTTCTCTTTCTTAATTCTAAATTAGCGGCCACTCCGCCAGAGAGTAAAAGGCATTTTGGCTGATATTTTTCAATAGCTAGGGTATATTTTCTAAGTAAGGTATCAAAAACCGCTGTTTGAAAAGAAGCGGCGAGATCAGCAAGATGCGAATTTATTTTATTTTTTGGCCAGTCTTTAATTTGATAATAGAAGGCAGTTTTTAAACCGGAAAAAGAATAGTCCAGAATTTTTTTATCAACGATAGGAGTGGGAAGTTTTAGAAAGGTACTATCCCCTATTTTGGCTAAACGTTCAATAACCGGACCACCGGGATAACCGAGGCCCAAAAGCTTAGCAGATTTGTCCAGAGCTTCGCCGGCAGCATCGTCAAGGGTTTCCCCGACTACTTCATAATCCCCTATCTGATTGATAAGAATTATTTTTGTGTGACCGCCAGAAACGGTTAAAGCCAGAGAGGGAAAAATAAAAGGACGAATTGGTCTTCCGTGGCTATTTGTCAAAAAATTAGCCAAAAGATGTCCTTCGACGTGATTGACACCGACAATTTTTTTGTGATATTTGATAGCCAATTCTTTGGCGGTATTTATTCCAACTGAGAGAGCGATAGCCAAACCCGGACCCTTGGTAACCGCAATCAAATTGACGTCAGTAATTTTTATTTTTGCCCTTTTTAGGGCCGTATCTATTACTGGTAAAATTCTATCCTGATGGGCTCTTTTGGCAATATCAGGCACGACCCCACCCCACTGCCGGTGAAGATCGACCTGAGAAGAAATGATGTTGCTTATGATTTGACGATCTTTTAATAAAGCAGCGCAAGTGTCGTCACAGCTAGTTTCAATGCCAAGGATATACATATTATTTGGGAAAAGAAAAAGATATTTCCCGGGTGTGATCATTTAAATAAGTAAAATTGACGGTAATTAAATTTGCCTTTTTTTTAAGCTGCTGATAAAAAGAAATACCCATATTTTCCGGCCATTCTAGACAAGAAATGGTACTGGGTAAAAAGTGACTGAGAAATGAAATTTCTTTATATTCTGTTTCGGTGTTTAGTCGATAAAGATCAAAATGATAAAAAACATTAAATAAAGAATTATTAAGAGGGTACTGATTATAGATAACAAAAGTAGGCGATAAAATTTTTTGGGTAATTCCCAGTTCCCGGCCAATACTTCTGGAAAAAACGGTTTTTCCAGAGCCAAGATCACCGGATAATGAAAAAACAATCGCTTTTTTATTACCCATATTTAGTGCTTTTTTATAAAGAAACTTGGCGATTTTAGCGGTTTCAGATTCTGATTTAGAAATTAGAGTTTGATAAGGTCCGGTGATTAAATCGCCACGACGAAGAATTTTAATTTCACTACCCAGGGCGTCGATGACAGTTGAGGGTTTGTTTCTGGGTAATTTACCAGCATCGACAATTAAAGAAATTAAATCCTTCTTCTTTTGGGAAAGAGGGTTAAGAAAAGAAGAAAGAGAATAATTAGGAGTCCGGCCTGAAAGATTAGCGGAAGTGGCAGTAATAGGTCTTCCTAAGAGCTTAACTAAATCTAAAATATAGTTTGACTGAGGAATGCGGATTCCGAGAGAGCCGTTCTCAGCTTCGATACCATTGGCTACCTGATGGAGACCGGGAGAAACAATAGTAAATGGCCCCGGCAAAAGTTGCCGGTAGAGATTTTTAGCGATTTCATCTAGTTTAACGTATTTTTTAGCCATTTTTATATCAGAAACGGCAATGGAAATAGCCTTTCCTGGCCAGCGGTTTTTAAAAGAAAGAAGTAAATCAACCGCTTTTTGATTAGTAGGATCAACTGCCAAGATATAGACAGTGTCGGAGGGAAAGACAATCAAGTTTCCCGCCAAAATAGTCTCGACAGCTTTTTGGAGAACTGAATCATAATTTTTGGAAATATCCAGAATAAACATCGGAGTATTTTAACATTTTTAAAATAGTGACATGCTAAAATGGGAAGATAATGAAGAAAATATTTTTTATCAGTTTATTAATTTGGACTATTTTAATAAATGCTCAAAAGATTTGGCCTATTTCAAAGGGAGAAAGATATTACCAGAATCTGCAAAAATGGTATTTACTGGCCAACAAGGGAGATTGGCAAGAGGCGAAAAAAATTGAAAGTAAACTAAAAAGAGAAGATGTCGAAAATTTTATAAAAGAAAATAAAGAAGAAGAACTGAAAAGAAAATTAAACCAAATAATTATTAAAAAAATGAAAAATGCGGATGATTGGATGGAAATTGCCGTTATCTATTACCGATTAAAGAATCAAGAAAAAGCATTTGAAGCCATTGAGTCAGCCCACCACCTCGACCCAATCAGAGAAGATATCAGCAAAAATTACTTTACTTTTCGTCCTTCTCCGACGCCTCCTGGGCAGCCTTAGTCGCTTTTTCTTCTTCCGTCTTTTGGGCGGTAGCAGGAACATCTTCAGGAGTCAACTCGGCCTCAGCTTCGACGACTGGTTCTTCTTCAACCCGAGGTGCTTCGATAATCACTACTGCTTGCTCAGAATCGTTTTTGACCTCAATTTTGTCACGATCAACGTTTAGTTCAGCCACAGTAATTTTATTATCAACTTCAATGAGTGAAGAAATATCAACTTCAATTTTATCTGGTAAATCAACGGGAAGGGCTTCAATTTCAATTTCGCTAAGAATTTGCATGAGAGTATTTCCATTTTTAACAGCGAGAGATTCACCAATAAGTTCGACAGGAACAGTGGTGGTAATTTTTTCTTTAAGATTGACTTTATAACAATCAATATGAATTAAGTCACTACTGATGGGGTGAAACTGAGGATTCTTAAAAATAATCGGATAATTATTTTCGTCAACAATAATTTCGACCAGGGAAGATTCACCGACTTGTTCAAAAATTTTGTTTAGCTCGAGAGATGAAAATTGAATTGAAATAGGTTCGAATTTGTGGCCATAAATTGTAGCGGGAATTTGACCTGAAGATCGAAGATGTTTTACTTTTCGACCGGTGACAGTTCTAAGCGCGGCAGAGATTTTTGGGTTTTCTTTCTTCATAAAAAAATTATTAGCCTTAGCGCCTTTGTTAACCGACTTCACTAACGGCTAATAAAACTAGAGTCGATTATAACACATTACTTGTATCCAACTATTTCAATAATATTCTAATTTTGAAATAGTACTCTCTTTTAGTGGTTCTGATCTTGGCATCGGATCTCCACCATTAATAAATTCCCCCTCTTAACTTCTCTGTGTGTACCTTTCGTCAACCCCTAGCATGTGGGCGTGAACAGGATCATAAAGAGGTTCTTTTTGAAAAATTTCTTTTAATGGCATATTTTCTATATTAGAAGTTATATATTATTATAGGTCAACTATTGACAATGGCTACGTTAGTGATATATTTGACCCAATGACATTAATTAAACGTTCTTTCTATTGGCGATACACAGTAGCCCAATCGGGAGAAGTTTTAATGGCATAAAACTATTTTTTCTAAAATATTAAATCTCCCGGTTTTTCGGGAGATTTTTGTTTAGGAACGTAGTTTAATTGGCAAAACGCTCGTCTCCAGAACAAGTAATAAGAGTCCAACTCTCTTCGTTCCTGCATAATCCCCTTTTTATTATTTACTTTTTATTTTATGAAAAATTTTAAAACTAAAAAAATAGGAATCATTGATGGGATGGGGGCATTTGCCGGGGCTAGATTTTTTCAATTACTCTTAGAAAAAATTAGCGCAGAAAACTTAGCAATACCTGAAATTGTTTTGAATGCAATTGCTATTGAAGATTTTATTTCTAATCCAAACAAAATTGTTCCTGCCAAAAAAATTATTTCTGAACGAATAAAATTTTTTAACCAACAAGAAACATCAATAATTGTTATGGCCTGTAATACAGCACATATTATGCATACCGATTTGTTAAAAGTTGCTCAGTGTCCATTTCCGTCAATTATTGATTTAGTGGTAACAGATATTAAAAATAAAAAAATCAATAAAGTGGGAATTTTAGCTTCTCCAACAACTTTGAGGACAAAGTTGTACGAAAATAAATTGCTGATGTCCGATTTAATACCGGTGATTCCAGATAATAAATTTCAAAATTTATTAGAAAAGGTTATTCGGGGAGTATTAAATAACAAAATATCTAAATTGGATGTTAACAATTTAAATGATTTTACAAGGAAGTTTATTGATAATAACCAATTAAATGGAGTTATTTTAGGTTGTACTGAACTGCCTTTAGCATTTCAAAAATCAAAATTTGGTGATGTAAAAATTTTTGATAGTCTCGATATTTTGGCTGATGCAGTTATTGACCATCTTAAATGTTAAAATTTCAATATAAATATATGAATCGAAAGAAAAAAAGGATACTGACCGGAGATAGACCGACGGGGCCATTACATTTGGGGCACTTT
>DHGB01000034.1:10772-12675 GCA_002402535.1 Candidatus Shapirobacteria bacterium UBA4809 | reverse complement strand
AAGTTCGATTCTCGCGGAGGGCTCAGTTTAAAAATCCTTTAATTATTTCCTCTTCTGCTTTTTTCTGATCAAGTCCAAGTGACATCAGTTTTACCAGCTGCTCTCCTGCAATTTTACCAATGCTTGCTTCATGCACCAAGCGTGCCTCAACATGATTAGCTTTTATTTTTGGAATTGCCGCCACTCTACCCTTATCTTTGATAATCGAATCACAAGCAATATGGGCAAAACATTTCTCATTTCCAACAATATTTGAAATAAATTTTTGCTCCGATTTTTCTGTCGCCACCGCCCTTGAAGTAACTCGGCAACTCGAATCTTTATCATTGAGTTTCACTTCAAATCGAGTTGTCGCTTTTTGACTGCCACTGGTCATTATCTTTTCTGCAACTATTAAACTAGTTCCCTCCCCCAAAACTGCTTTAGTCACTCTATTTGTATCATCAATTCCTTCAATTTGGATCGTTTCTATTTCCATTTTGGCTCCTTTTTCCAAAAATATTTCAGTCACCGGATTTATCACTCTTTTTCCCCTACCCTTTCCTTCTCCATAGTGTTTTTCA
This sequence comes from Candidatus Shapirobacteria bacterium UBA4809, assembly GCA_002402535.1. GTDB lineage: Bacteria > Patescibacteriota > Microgenomatia > UBA12405 > UBA12405 > UBA12158. The sequence goes on along the minus strand of DHGB01000034.1, from coordinate 12,112 downwards.
ATGTATTTTACCGATGAATTTTCGCCTATATAGAAATAATGTTGACCACTATGAAGTGACTCTTTTATCCCGCAATTATTGATTCCACAACCAGCATAGATTATTACCTTGGCATTTTTACCGATATAAAAATCATTTCTGACTGTATCTTTTAACCCGCTCTCAGTAATCAAAACTGGTATATCCACTAGAGCAAAAGGACAATTATCTTTAACTCTAACTTCAATTCCCCGGCCATCTTTTCGATCTCCAATGGTCACATATTTAGTACTTTTTCTTCGCCATAATTTGCCATTTTTTCTTATGTTAATCGCTCCCGTCATTGGCGAATCGTTTACTTTTTTTAATAAATTTTTTTCTAAATTATTCATTTACAACCCTCCCGACAATTAAGTTTTCTATTTATCACTAAATTTACTATTTTATTTTTTTCTATTTTTTTAATCTTGCCGCTTTTTACCAATAAAATTTCATCGGCTATTTCAATAATTTTTTCCTGATGAGAAATTACCAAAATTGTCCCAGCATAATTTTTTTGCAAATCTCTAAATACTTCAATTAAATTTTTAAAACTCCACAAATCTATTCCCGCCTCAGGTTCATCAAAAATCGCCAATTTAGGTTTTTGCAATAAGACTGTGGCTATTTCAATTCTCTTTAGCTCTCCCCCAGACAAGCTGGCATCCACTTCTCTCTCTAGATATTCTCTCGGGCAAAGTCCTACTTGCCTCAACACTCCACAGCCTCTTATTTTTTTATTTTCTGAAGCTAGTTCCAATAATCTTTTTATTTTTATACCTCTAAATTTCACCGGTTGTTGAAAGGAAAACCCAATCCCCATCCTCGATCTGACATCCACACTTTTTTGACTTATCTCTTCCTTGTTCCAATAAACCTGACCTTCAGTTGGAGTCTCAATTCCCATAATTACCTTTGCCAAGCTAGATTTTCCCCCACCATTAGGACCGGTCATTACATAAAATTTGTTTTCCTCAAGTCGGAGATTAATTTTATTTAATATCTTTTTTCCCTCTTTTTCGAGAGTAATATTCTTTAGTTCCAACATAAACTCACACCATTTTAGTAGGAGTTGAAATAAAAAGCAAGAGCCTGGAATGGAATTCGAATCCATGACCTTCCCCTTACCAAGGGGATGCTCTACCAACTGAGCTATCCAGGCATTTACGAACTATATTTTACACTACGCGGAGGGCACAGGGGTCGAACCTGTTAGTCCTTACGGACACTAGTTTTCAAAACTAGCGCATTACCGTCCTGCCCGCCCTCCTATTTCATTCTGATTATATCAATAAAGTGCTATCCTTAATTACTATGAACAT
>DHGB01000034.1:0-10557 GCA_002402535.1 Candidatus Shapirobacteria bacterium UBA4809 | reverse complement strand
AAAATACCGCTCTCTTTAATATGCCAGCTCTTTTTTTCCCTCTCTATTATCAGCTCCTTCAGGCCTACAATCCAAGTAACTACTCTCATTCTCCGCCTGTTGTCATCAACACCGAAATAAGCTCTCCCCCACCTCAAATTCTCGGTCAAAATACTGAATATTCACCCCTGCCACCCATCGGTGGTGAAGGAAAAGTCGTCAGCTTGGCTTTAGTTGGCGATTCCATGATCGACACTCTCTCCGAAGACATTTGTCAAAATTCTCTCCATAAATATTTTCCAGGCACTAAATTTAATCTCCTGAAATATGGTTATGGCAGTACGACCATTGAATCAGTCATAAAACGTCTTACTGAAACAACGACCTATCTCAACCAGGAAAACCCCGCTCTTCTTTCCCTCTCTCCTGACATAATTGTGATCGAATCCTTTGCTTACAACAATTTTGGAAATTCCCAGAAAGGAATTGAAAAGCACCAGGAATCACTCCAAGAAATTACCGATCTTATCAAAGAAAAATCTCCAAGCTCCAAAATAGTCTTAGCTTCCACCATTGCCCCAAACTCAATTAGCTTTGCCAGTGGTCTAAAAAATATGCACCTCTCTGCCCTCGAAAAAATAGAAAAAACCAGCACCATTAAACTATATCTTCAAAATTTAATCAACTTTGCCAAAAAAAATAATTTGCCTCTCGCTGACACTTTTTCTGTCAGCCTTTTTGGTGAAAATGGTAATAATGACTATATTGATTCTGTCGACAATCTTCACCCCTCAAATTTAGGGGCTGAATTATTTTGCGATACTCTAGCTAAAAGCCTCAAGGATAATGGTATAACGAACTGATTTATTGCTAATTCCCGCCACATCAATTAAAATAGCTCCATGGCCAAATCTAAAAAAACTCCTCGTATTTTAATCGCCCTCTGCTGCTCAGTCTGCGGTGCCCAAAATTATTTAACTGAAAAAAATAAAACGAATACTCCTGACAAGCTTAAATTCAATAAATACTGCCCTTGGTGCAAAAAGAATACCGAACACAAAGAATCGACCAAGTTGAAATAAATCTTCAATTTTCAGACTTCAATCTTCAATGAATCTTTCAAAAAAAATTATATTTTCTTTGGAAAATATTTATATTTCACCTTTAGAGTTATGCAATCTCAACTGCAAATATTGTTATACCAAAAAAACGAAAAACATTCTGTCTAATAAGCAAATTTTAAGTTTTATTAAACGCTACAATAATTATTTAAAAACAATTCGAAAACATGATTTTTTTTCGACATTGAGCCTGGTAACAGACTCGCCGGAGAAAAAAAATTATGTTGAGAATTGCGAAATAAAACTTAAATCTATTATTTTTTGTGGCGGTGAAGTTTTTACTCTCAAAAATTTTCCCCGTCTCGTGAACAATTTAATTTCCCAAAATATTTTTATCACCATTATCACCAACGGCACCATTGATAAACTCGGCAAAATTAAAGACCCAAAAAACTGTCAATTAATCGTCTCTTTTGACGGACCTCAAAAAATTCACGATCAAAATCGAGGTCGGGGAAATTTCGCCAAATCTAAAAATTTTGTCAAGCACGCCCTAAAACTGGGCTTTCCCGTTGAAATCTTTTATTTAATTACTAAAGATTCTTATCTATATAGAGATTCATTCCCAAAATTCCTTTCTAAAGCTCTAAAGCTCCATAGTTCTAAAGAAATAAATTTTACTTATTTAACTGACCGGCTCGGTTCACTAACATCCCGTCAGGTCAAAAATATTCGTCAAAATTATCCTGTTTATCCCCCAAAAAATTTTGGCTGTGCTATGCTCTCACTTCAATCAGATGAAAAATTTTATCCTTGCTGTGAATCCAATAAAGCAATAGGTTCTCTTTCCGATCCTCTTTCCAAAATACTCTTAAACTATTCCACTATTTATCTAAAAAACCCTCTCTGTCCCGACCCGGATTATTTTTGTAATTTTAAAAACGAGGTAAACAATTTTTCGGAGCGCAATCATCCGAGTGGCGTTTGTACGAGGACGTGAGCACCGCAAAAATTTGTTTACCAGTATTATATAATTATATATATGACACAGTCTGATTTATTAAAAGATATTAGGAAGTATTTCTGGGACCAAAATTTCATTGAAATTGAAGTACCCTGTCTCAACTCTTCCCTTCCACTTGAAGCCAATATTTATGCCTTCAAAACCATTTGGACTCATCGTCACCAAAATTATTATCTGCCCCCCTCTCCCGAATTTGCTCTAAAAAAATTCTTAGCCAATAACCATCAAAATTGTTTTTCTATTTCTCACTGTTTTCGTGATTTAGAAGATGAAGGACCCAATCACACTCCCGAATTTTTAATGCTCGAATGGTACGAAGTTGGCAAAAGTTACCAAGATTTAATGCTTTCAACCAAAAAATTTATTAATCAATTTCTAAAAATAGAATTTACCAATTTTGTTTTACCTCAAAACCTTCCCAATAATGAACCAGACTTCAATCAGTATTTTCTCAATAAAATTGAACCTAAATTACCCCGCCACGGCGGGGTTTTTATCACCAACTACCCCGCTTTTCTTACCCCCTTATCTTCTAAGTTAGGTGAAGAAAACAATTTTACGGAGCGCAGCGAACGCGCCGGCGAAGCCAAGCCCGAAGGTAGCGAGCACCGTAAAAATTCGTTTTCGAATCAAATAATTGCCAAGCGCTTTGAGCTTTACATCAACGGTCTTGAAATTGCCAATGGCTGTACTGAAAACACTAATTCTAAATCTATTTTGAAATCTTTTAACAATGAAAAAGAATTTCGATTAAAAAATAAGCTACCGACCCACCCCATCGACACCAATTTTGCGAAAATTTCTTCTAAATTAGGTTTAGTTTCCGGAATCGGCCTCGGCATAGATCGTTTTTTAAAACTGCTATAAATTTGCTATTATATTATTAATATGGCAAATGATAAAAAAAACACTCTTCTCACCCCTCAAAGCACGAAGCCCTTTGATCAGCGTCTTCCTTTTAAAAACCCCAGCTTTACTCAAAAGCCCACTTTTCCTAAATTCAACACCCGCACTTCCACTGCTTTTAGGACCCAAAACCGCGGTGGTGGTGGTAACTAATATATCAATAGTTAAACTTATATATCAATCTTTTTAATAATCTGGCTTAATTCTAAAAAATTTGTAATCTGAAAATCCGCCCTTTTGTCTTTATTTCCAAAAATCACCGTAACTCCTCCCATCTTGGCCCCTATTTCGCAATCTTTTTCATATTTATCCCCAATATAAATACATTTAGCCGGATTTAGCTTAAATTTTTCCCAAGCGATTTCATAATATTTTAAACTCGGTTTCATACTTCCTATATCTCTGTTTCCAACAATTAAATCGAAATAATTTTTTAGTTTAAATTTATCTATCTTTATTTTCATAAAATGAGGATAGTCTTCCGTCGTCAAAATATATTTTATTTCCCCTTTTGGAATTTTAAAAAACTCTTTTGTCCCTGGGTTTAACTCAAGCTCTTTGTGAAGCATTTTTTCTATTCCAACAATGGCTTCTTTTATCCATTTTTTATTTTTGCAAAGTTTATTAAATGAATAATTTAAGCTTCTGATTTTTGGATCAAGGCTATTTTTATTTTCTCTGACTATTCCTCTCCACTCTCTCCAGAGTTTACTGACTTTTACTTCCATTTTCTGGGCCAAAAATTCTATGGCTCGTCGATAAGCCCTCGGAGCTACCGCTTTTGTATTGACAATAGTATTATCTTGATCAAAAAAGATTGCCTCTATCATTTTTTGGTATATTTTTGAACTTCATTATATTTATAGCTAATTTCAATTCCCACTTTTTTAAACATTTTTTCTGATTCTTCTCCGCTCTGATATTTTTTTTCACAGTAAACTCTTTTAACACCACAGTTAATGAGAAGCATGGCACAGGTTCGACAAGGAGTCATCCGACAGTAAACAGTCGCTCCATCAATTGAAATTCCCAGCTTTGCCGCCTGACAAATCGCATTTTGCTCCGCATGTACCGTCCTCACGCAGTGCTCTGATACACTCCCGTCTTCTTCAACCGTCCTTTTTATTTCATGTCCTACTTCATCACAATGAGGAAAACCAGTTGGACTTCCCACATATCCCGTGACCAATATTCTTCTATCCCGAACAATTACACAGCCACTCCTCCCCCGATCACAAGTTGCTCTCTTTGAAACCGCATCGGCTAAATCTAAAAAATATTCATCCCAACTCGGTCTAACATACTTATCATTACTCATTATTCTTTATTTTAACTAATAATTTTTCAATTTCTCTATGCAATTCTTCCATACTCCCATTATTCTTTATTAAATAATCCGCCGCCTTTTTACAGGCGAGTAAATTTTGTTTATTTGGATCGTCAGACTCCTTTTCTCTTTTTTCCTGATCCGCAAATTCTTCAAAGGTAACCATATCTTTGCTACTTCCCCTCAGAAGAATTCTTTGATACCTAAGTTTTTGATCTGCATCAATCGCCAGAAGTATGCCACCAATATTTTTTAATTTTTTCACTTCTCCTATGGTTCTAATACTCTCTATTACTGTCTTCTTTTGACACTTTTGAGCTCGTCTGAGTAGTTCCTCTACAATAAAACCTGACCCAAATTTTGTCCTTAAATCATTTGCCACCATAATCATCATCTCTCTATTAACCGGCATCTTTCTCTTTATTATTTCCTCAGTGATTAGTCCACTGGCACTAAAATGTTCAAAGGCTTCTTCCTTAACTAAAAAATCAACAATAGTCCCTTTACCTGCTCCGTTTGTCCCCGTAATTCCTAAAACAATTCTATCTATTTTCACACTTAAATATATCATCTCCTCCCATTTTTAGCTTTATTTTGCTATAATAAACTATAATTTCCTCAACTCCCATCCTCAAAAACAGATTTTCTGTCAAAGATTATCTCACCGATTTTGAAAATATTTATCAAATTTTTGGTAAAGAAATAAAAAAAGATTATCGGGGTAATCAATGCGAATATTTTCTTTACCGCCCCATTGAATCAACCGAAAAATTCGCCACCTTTTCTATTCCCGTCGAAAATATTTCCAAAAGTGGTCTCCGCCACCTAATTGATCCCAAAGAAGTCAATGAAATTTATAAGCTTCTCAAAAAACCACTTGACAGCAATACCATTTTTGATTTTAAAACTATCAAAGAAATTTTGTATCTTAATGATCCTCTCAAAACTGTCTATGTCTTAAAACAGCTCTGTGCCAATAAAATTGCCACCGCTGAAAAATTTTCTGCAAATTACCAGGATATTACCAACAAAATTATCCATCATCTTTCTGCTGAAATTGCCTTTGTTACCAAAAAGAAAACCGAATCCATCGAAAAAAAGATCCTCTCCCTACTCTAAATTTTTTAATAACTCTCCAGATGTTAAAATATCCTTATTCAATCTTAGGCCTGTGGTGAAATGGTATCACGAAGGTCTCCAAAACCTTTTTTCCATGTTCGACTCATGGCAGGCCTGCACAATATGATAAAATTTACTGTTTTATTGGGCCCATAGCGTAGTTGGTAGCGCGTTCCCATGGCATGGGAAAGGTCAGGGGTTCGAGTCCCCTTGGGTCCACATTATTAATCCATAATATAAATGTCCACTAATCACCAGGCTGACAATCAAATAGAAATATTAGACGTTGTTAACGAAAAAGACGAAATAATCGGTCAACTACCCAAAGAAACTATTCATGCTGGTAAAAGAATTCTTCATCGTGAAATTGGCGTTTTAATTTACAACGACCGAGACGAGATTTTGATTCAACAGAGGAGTTTTAAAAAGAAATTTTTCCCGGGTTCTTGGACCACTACTGCTGTTGGCCATGTCCCCGTTGGGAAAACTCCCAAGGAGGCCGCCCACATGGAGTTAAAAGAAGAACTAGGCTTTGACACAGAATTAAAATTTGTCGAAAAAAGAAAATACGATTCAGGCGACCACCTTTCTTTTGGCTACCTCTTTATGGGCAAGTTTCCCAAAAATACCAAAATAGTTATTGATACCGACGAAGTTGAGAAAACCAAATTTATATCCCACGACGAAGCTACCAAAATGGAAAAAACGGGAGAAATCGACTATCACACTAAAGAGACTCTAGACAAGTATTATCACGGCGATTTTGTCTAATCTATTTCTGGTACAATCATTTTATATGACAAAAAGTATCCCCGTCACCAAAGCAGTTATTGCCGCCGCTGGTCGCGGCACCCGTTTTTTACCCACCGTCAAAGCTTATGCCAAAGAACTCGTCCCCATTCTCAGTAAACCAAATATTCAATACTTAGTCGAAGAGGCTATTGCTGCCGGTATTACTGAGCTTTGCATCGTCCATCGTCACGGCGAAAAAACGATTAGAAACTATTTTAAAGCCAATGAGGACTGGGAAACTTATCTTAAATCCGTCAATAAATTAGAAGCCCTCGATTCACTCAAAAAAATCAACCAAAATCTAAAGACTCTTAAACTAGTACCTCAATCTCCCAGCCTTCCCTATGGCAATGCCTCCCCCCTATTGGCCGCCAAATCCTTTATCGGTGATGATCCTTTTGTCTATATGTTTGGTGATGATTTAATCGTCGAAAAAGAGACCGGACGTTACCTCAAAAAAATGATCTCCACCTTTGAAAAATATTCTCCAGCTATCGTTGATTCTGTTAAAAATGTTGGCCCCATTGAAATTGCCCGTTATGGTTCAGCCAAATATATTAAAGACTCAAAATACCCAAATCGTATTTCTGGAATGTATGAAAAATTACCAGCTGACAAGGCCCCCTCCTTCTTTGGCCAAGGTGGCCGTTTCATCGTTAACTCCAAAAAATTATGGCCAATTTTAACTTCTCAATCCACCGGTAAAGGCAATGAACTCTGGTTTGCCGATGCCGTCAACACTCTCGCAGCCAATGACATTGTTATTACTGAAGCAACCGATACTGAATCTGATTGGATGACCACCGGAGATCCTCTTCGCTGGCTCAAAGCCAATCTGGCTGTAGCTATGCTAAATGAAGAATTCGCTCCAGAAATAAGAGAATTTATCAAACATCTCTAAGCTATTTTGTAATATATCTATCTCTTATACACTTCTTCGTGTTTTCCAAAATTAGTAAATACTACTCTCCTCTTATTCCGATAATAAAATACCATTCTAATACTTTCATTTATTGAAATACTCCAGCTTTCCATCATTCCACCACTCAATTTATGCAATCTCAACGAAGGTCTTTTTTCATCGATTCTAAAAATCTCTAATTTAATTTTTATCAGGGAAAATAACTCGTAGTCTTTTCTCTTTAACCTTTTTAATTTTTTATAAACTTTTTCGGAAAATTCATACTCCACTCTTACATTTTATCAAAAAATTCTGTAAGATTTTTCACTTTAATTGTTTTTTCTTTCCCGTTTTCAATATCTCTAATAGTTTTTTTCACTCTTTCCGATGCTTCAAAAGTGGGATACTCTTCCTCTACTTTGTTAACAATCATATATCTGATATAAGTCGCCAAACTGAGTCCCCACTTATTCGCCCTAGCTTTAATTTTCTTTTTTAAAGCCATTGGCAGGTTTATTTTTATTTGTGTCATTTGTGTTTCCATAAACTTATTATACCCCTATTCCAGTCCTTTTCCAGTCCATAAAATTTACTCCCTAAATTTATCATTTATCTATCCTATAACTTGACATTATTGCATTTTCTTGATACACTTCCTTACAATTAATTGTTGATTGTTATAGTCAACTTTTAATTTTTTTAACCATAAATTCTGGCCATTAAGGCCAGAGGAGAATAAGGAGTGGGTGCCTGTCCGCCTCTGGCGGAGCTCCGACTCCACCCCTTATCTCCTTTGGTTTTAATAAAATTTAATAATATAAAAAAATATATTATAGACGGGTAAGTCATAATCTGATATACTTATAACATTTAACGTTTAAATATTAATTATTTAATTTAAAAAAATGAATAAAGAAAAATTAGTAAAAAATTCTGTAAGAATATTTACTGCGTTTATTGTTGGCTCTCAGTTAGCTGCCTGTAAACCCTCTGAGTCACCAGTTGTTGACAAAGCTCCTACTCCTATTACAGCTACTTTTACTCCCGATGCTGATACTGGTTTACAAGGATACAGTACTTCAACTCCAGTAGAAATTACTCCTCGGGTCACAGAGACCCAAAAAGCTCCGGAGTTTTTAATTGCCAGTTCCCCCGATATTAAAGCCGGATTAAATGAAGCTACTGCTTCTTTTGCCGAACACTTAGATACTCCTGAGTACGGAATTCGATCAACTTATACCTCCAGATCTTTCCTTTTTCCTGAAATTCCTTGGAATCAAGAATTAACTAAAGAGCAACTGGAAACCGTCGAACAAACCTGGCAAACAGTTCAGGTTTCAGTTCCCGAAGGTTCTACCGCTAGATTATTTTCTGGTGGATTCAAGCAAGGTGATTATCAAATTGAAGACGGAGTCTTATTAACTTTAAGTCCCGGAGTCTACGACTTTCAAATGAGAAATGGTGAAATCGCCATTAGGCCTGATAGTCAAAAAGATTTTGCCGATAAAGATCTTCAAAGAATAATCGACCAAATCAGAAATGGAAATTTTGATATCGATAATCCTTTAGTTCTAGCTCGAGTTACCCCGGATTTGTTATCTAGCATTCCCAAAGATATCATTATTAGTAACGGTACTGAAATAATGCCCTCTCCGGAAAAAAGTACCAAATAATTATTTTTAGTTTAAAAAAATACAGGGATCTATTTATTAGGTCCCTGTATTTGGATAAATGACCAACTACAAAATTAAAAAACCTATTCTTTCAGTATATATGCCGGTATTTAATGCCGCCCCCTATTTGTCCGAGTCCATCGAATCTATCCTCAATCAAACTTTAGCTAATTTTGAATTTATCATTATCGATGATCACTCAACTGATAATTCCTGGAAAATAATCAAATTCTACGCCCGTCGCGATCCCCGGATCCGTATTTACCGCAATCGTCTAAATTTGGGTGTTTCTATTAATTCAAATATCGCCATTTCTATGGCTCGATGCAAATATTTAGCTCGTATGGACGCCGACGATATTTCTACCTCCGACCGTCTCGAAAAACAATATAAATTTTTAAAATCAAACCCCAATACTGTCATTGTCGGTGCTCAATGTACCATCATTAATCAAAAGGATCAGGTCATCGGTTTTAAAAATTTTCCAATTTCTTCCGCCAGTATTAATGACATGCTTTTCTGGGCTGTCCCCGTCCAGCAAGGCTACATGATGATCAATCGCTCTCTTTTACCTAAAAACTTTACTTGGTATTCTGCTTCTAAAACCAGTGCCGAAGAGGTTGATTTATACTTTAGATTGTCTGAGTACGGTCTCTTTGCCAATCTTAAAGACAATTTATATTTCTACCGCCAAGTTGACAATTCTCTTTCTCGAATTAATCCCAAAAAAACTTTTTATTTAACTCTCCAGTCTCGTCTCACTGCTATTAAAACCGGCTTTCAACCTTCACCAAAGGCCATACTTATTAATCTAGCTCAAATTGTTGTTATTACTCTGCTCCCCTCCTCACTCATCTATTCCCTTTGGTATTTCGTTAGGGGAATTAGCAAAAATCAATCTGCATCTCAAATCGGCACTTTTGTCCGAAGCCAAGTATAATTAATTAATGGCCCTGTTTTTAGTCATAATTCTCTGTCTCCTTTGTCTAGCCAACTACATCCCTGGCACCTTTCTCACTGGCTGGGACAATCTCATGCCGGAATTAAACATCTGGCTAAATTTAAAGCGTTCTCTTTTTGCTGTCTGGCAGCAATATCAGGGACTAGGTCTAGTTGGTGGTATGGCTCACGCCACCGACCTAATTCGTCAACTAATAATTCTGCCCTTTACCTTATTTCTTCCTACGAGTTTTATCCGCTATCTTTGGCATTTTGCCATGTTATTTTTAGGCACTTTTGGCATCTTTCATCTTCTCAAAAAAAATAAATTCTCTCCTCTTATTTCTTTTATTTCTGCATTATTTTATCTTCTAAATTTTGGCTCCATCCAATATTTTTGGGTGGCTTTTGAACCCTTTTCTACCTTCTGGGGCTTTTTTCCTTGGCTGATTTATTTTCTCTGGGAATATTTAAACTCCATCAAGTACGGACAGGACAATGTCCTGTCCCTCCAAAAATTAAAAAAATTAATTTTCATCAACATTCTCGCCATTCCCTCATTCTACGTCCAAACTATTTTTATTGTTTATCTAATTTGCATATTTTTAATATTTATTTCTTGGTTTTTGTCATCTGTTGAAAATTGTAAATTGAAAATTGTAAATTGCGCAAAAATTTTATTATTAATTTTTGCGGTTAACTCTTTTTGGCTTTTACCCCAATTTTATTTCCTAAAAAATAATCTTCAAAACCCCACTACCGGCATCGGTAACTATATGAGTAATGAGGAAACCTTTGCCCGCAATCAGGCCCGAGGCAATCTCTCTGACTTTCTT
>DHGB01000054.1 GCA_002402535.1 Candidatus Shapirobacteria bacterium UBA4809 | reverse complement strand
TTCACCTATAGCCTTACCAAAATCGGGACCTTTCATTTCTTTAATCATAACAGGAATCATTTCGGGTAATTTGCTTAAAAGAGAGAGGCCAATAAGACCAAGGCCGGTAGCAATAGCGGTGTAAGCTTGGTCTTTGTAATGAAAGAGTCTAGCGCCATCGATTATGCTAGGCATCCAAAAAGCTTGATTTGTTGTTCCAGCAACAAAGACGTCAATAATAACATTGATTACAATTAAAAATAAGGCAACAATCGGGAAAACCAGAGCATTGGCAGCAAAGTCGGTAATCCAAGAAGAAAAATTCATTTTAGAGTTTGGAAGAGCCCCCATGGCAATCTCGAGGGGGGCAAAAATAATTTTTATAAGCAGGTTGGCATAGCATTTTAATAAACCAAAAAACAACTTAAACAACCAAAAAAACTTAATAATGGAAATTAATAATGGTAGTAAGACACCACCAAGACCACCCAAAAGACCACCAACACCCGTAACTTTTCCAATGAATAAGCCTAAATAATGACCAGTAGTTACGTTTGGGGAGATTCTTTTTGCTAAATCTCTTGTGGTGGCGGAATCAAGATTGACAAGACTTGAGTAGGTAAAATTTGGCTTGTCAACACCTAGAAGATTTTTTATTGATTCCCACCAATCCGAGACACCATGTTGGTACCAGTAGGTATCTTCAAACAGATTCTCGGTAAGTCCCTTGTTTTGGGCGGAAAAAAGTAAAGAGGTAGCAATGGCTTGGAAAAGGTTGCATAAATCTAAAACTAGTCCGGCAATGGCATAGGAAAAGGTGACTAAGATTAAAACAGTAATAATTCGAGGAATAGCGCTTTGAACAGTAATGACAGCCTGAGGACTAACTTTTACTCGAAGCATGATCATCATACCAACGGCAATAAACAAAATTGTAGAAAGAAGATAAACTACGTTTCTAAAGATGCGCCAAAGGGGAAGGATAAACTGGAGTTTTTGGAAAGAACCGTTTTGGGCATAAGCCGGTTTGCCAAGAAAATTATCCCGTACCTGGGCAATATATTCGATTCCTGAGGCGGGAGGCTCGTGGAGGGCAACAATAGCCTCGTTGAGTTGACCTATAGCCCCTCCGGGGATGTAAGAATGATTAATAAAATCAGCGTCGTCATTGAGTACCTCCTCGGGGACGGTACCATTGATACCAACAAAGAGAGAAACCATGTTGCTACTCATAGCCTCGTTTGTCCAGGATTCAAGCCCGGTGTTATTTTGAATAGCTTTTTGTTTTTGAGAAAAGAGATTGTTTGAAGCAGTGGGAGCTTCTTGGGCGGAAACTTGATGGGGAAAAATTACAAGGCAAGAGAAAAAGATTAATAATAAAATTTTCTTTAGAAAATTATTGGCCATAATTTATTGTAGCAAAATATTACCAAGATGAGGGGCGAAGCAGGGAACGCATTTCTTGATAGAGAAGATCGGAACGAAAACCAGGATCAACGACGTTTGGCTCGTCATTGGCGGGAGTTTTGCTGGAAAATTTCACTTCGAGCAATTTTTTCTCCTCAAGAGACTTTGAGGGAATCATGTTGGAAAAGGCCTGCTCGCTAATTTTGACATTGTCAACCACCTTTTTGTCGTAGGTGGTGCTAACTGGAATAGGGACACTTTTGCTGAAATCGAATCCGGCAAGAACGTGTTTGATTAATCCTTTAACGAAGGTAGTAATGGTATTGGGCTGGGGTGAATCGCGGGAGGTTAAGGGACTAACGGTACTATTTTCACACATGTCACTGTTTTCAAGAGGTTTCTGTTGGTTGGGATTGACAAAACTGAGAGAGGTGGAGTGGGGAGAATAGGCGGCGGCGGCATTAGGCAGGGTTCGATTATAAACTTCATCAACCGGATTAATGGGGGTTTCGCTACCGGTATCGTAACCATTATAGTTGGTAACGGTGACACGACTATTAACATTACCCTTGGGAACATAATTGAGTTGTTTGTAAAAAAGAAGATAATCTTCTTTGGTTAGGGGGATGAAGGCTTTTCCCTCTGACCTGTCGGAATAACAGCCATAATTGCCACAACTACCACTGTAGTGGCTTAAAACAGGGGTGAGGAGCTCTGCAGGAAAAAATTCCGGATTGGCAGTGGGACTTGAGTAGTAGAGGGCTTCATTTTGAAGACCAAAAATAATTTCGGTCAGATAAATAGGGCGGCAGGCAGAATCTAATTTTGATTTATCCTGAGACATTTCGACACAGGTACCCCGACAGTCCCAGGCGATTTGATAATCCTGGGTAACGGTGTCGAACTGTTGGCTATTGTTTAAAGATTGAGCGGCTTCAGTTAAAAATAGACTGCGATAATAATATATTTGATTTGTGGGTAAAGAACGGAGGGAAGCGCTAGAGCCATTCATTTCTAGAGAAAGAAAACTGTTTTTGGCCTTTTCTTCGGTACATTTTATGCTACCGCGGGCAAAAAAAGATTGAAAATTACGATAATATTCGTTGGAGAGATTTTTTAAATCAACCTCTCCGTCGAGATTTTCAGCATTGTAATCTAAATATTGAGTTTCAGCATAAGGGTTACCTTCTGAGTCGATTAAAGTAACTTCGGTTTTATGATCTTCCTTTGACCAGCTGTCGCCAGCGCTAGCATTTCCACCACAGGTAATAGTTTCATTTTCAAGAGTATTGGAATAAGTATTGTCGCTTGGAACTTCTGGAGCTAATGCCGGATCAGGAGCTCGGCGCTCGCTTTCCTCTATTTGAACGGGGGGAAAAAGAAAATTGAGAAGATCGAAGGCGTGAGAAGGAATGGCAAACAAAAACATGAATGAAACGAGAAACGAGAGACGGGAAACGTGAAATAATAAAATATTTTTTTTCACGGATTGCCAGGAATTTTAAAGATAGTAACGTTGATACCAGTAAAATCTTGAATTAATTTTAAGATAAGCCATGAAGCAATAACGCCGATAAGACCGATAAAAGCACTGGTTATAGCCGAAGAGGCAGCGGCAACCGCTTTTGATTCACTGCCACTAAAGAGATACTTGTAGCCACCACTAATAAACATAAAAAGAAAGGCGAGGCCGGCAATAGTAACGATAATCTGAAGGACGTTGTAGAAAAGACATTCAAAACCCTGGATAGTGGCGATGTCATCGAAGCTTTGGCCATTGATATTAACTGTTTTTACACAACGACCAGGCTGCTGCTTATCCCAATCTTTGGTTGTTTGGGCATTGACCGGAGAAGGGAGAATAGATCCGCCGACGCAAAAAGCTATGACGAGACAAAGGAAAAAAGTGACAATAGATTTCATGAGTTAATTATAACTTAAAAACCCCCCAATGTTACCTTGGGGGGTTTTGGATTCAATTCGAATTATCTTAAAAAGGCTTGATAGTCAGATTGCTGAGGATGGTGATACCAAAAATAGTTTCAATTAATTTCATAATGGCGAAGGTGGCAAAAACAATAGCGAGACCGATAAGGGCATTAGTAATTTGATTGCGAGCAGCCTCGACATTTTTTTGGTCGCCGCCAGACATAACCCATCTTAAACCGCCCATGATAAGGACAAAAAAGAAGACGAGAGCGACTACTAAAAGAATTAAGGAGATGGCACCTGAAACGATACCGCCAAAACTTAAATCAGCCAGGCCTGCAAAATTATCTTTTGGGGTAAGGTCGATATTTTCAGTGGCGGCAAAGGCGGGAATGGCTAAGAGGGCATATTGAAGTTTGTTTTTGATTGAGGAAATCATATTTTTTTGAATTTTTAATAAATTAATAAAGTTTAACAGGAATATAGATTATTTTAAAGGGTGGGCCAGGTAATTTGTAAATTTTCGAGACTGCTAATACCAACGATGGTACCGACAAGCTTAAGGATGGCAAAAATACAGAAGACAATAAAGAGGCCAATGAAGGCATAGGTAATTTGAGTTTTGGATGTTTCGATCTTTTTTGAGTCACTGTTGCTGCCGATTAATCTGATGCCGGCCATAATTATGTTGAATATAAAGTAAACGATGGCAATGATTAAAAAAAAAGAAAAAATGGTCTGGATGACACTATTGGTGTAGGCAGCAGGATCGGAAGCCTGAAGCTGGCTATTATTGAGAATAGGATTAGTAATCATATATTTTTCTATAAACCCAGGTTGGTAAACATTAACTGAATGTCGAGAGGATTATCGATACCGAGAAGTTTGGCAATGAGGCCACCAAGACCGACGGCAACAATAACGATGAGTAGTCCCAGGAGATTGCCGGTGAGGTGTTTATTGGCTTTTTCAATTTTACTTGGGTCACCGTTAGCGGAAAGATAGGCATAACCGCCAAAAATAATCTGAATTACGAAGAAAATAACGGCCACGATGGTGAGAATTCCAATAAAGTTGCTAATATATTTTTCGAGCATGGTGGTGGCCTGAACATTTGAGGTGGGAACCTTGCCAGGACCAATTAGGTCGTATTCGACGGCCAAGAGTTTATTGGGGACCATAGATAGTAGGAGTTAAAATGTTAATTCCGGTAAGGCGTCCGACCAGGCCGGCGATAATGAATGCAGCGGAAATGATAACTAAACCGAGAAGACTTTGCCAGATTTGAGCCCAGGCAGCTTCAGTTTTTTTGACGTCACCGGAGGCACTGATGTATTGAAAACCGGCAAGGATAATCTGAATAATCATATAAATACCAGCGGCAACGGCAGCAAACTTGAAGAGATTGCTTAAGAAAGTGAATAGACCCTGACCTCTATCAGTATCGGTGCCATAATTGGTGGGATTATTAATTGGACCTATAAAAGGAAGTGCCATAGTTTATAGAATATCTACTCCTGTAATAACTTCTACAATTTGAATTATAAAGTAACTGAGAAAAATTACCAAGAAGCCAATAGCAGCGTCGGTAATCATGGTTTTGGAGGTTGCAGCTTTTTTTTGATCACCGGAGCCGGCGCTGGCAATCATCATAAAACCGCCAGCAATAAGAAGAACGAGGAGAATAATTCCAGCGACAGTTAGGCTATTTCTGACTATAACAGTAATTAAACTAGCGGGAGTTGTATAGACATTACCAAGATTGTTACCAGTACCTAAAGGAGTGTCTTTAATATTGACTTCGGCCAGTAATATGTTCATCATAAATTAATAAGAAGATTATACAATATATAGGGATAAAATGGTGTTATAATACGCCACGAAATCAATCTTCAATCTTCAATCTACAATTATCAATCTACAATCTACAATCTACAATCTACAATCTACAATCTTCAATCTTCAATCTTCAATCTTCAATTAATTATTAATTAACCTAAAATATGAGAAAAATTACCCTTTTATTTTTGGCGTGGCTGTTTATAAATGCGGGAGCGGTAAACGCTCAGGAAGGAGTGGAGACGGGAGGGATGGTGGTTTTTAAGTTTTGGAATGGAATTAGCTATTTAATTTCAGAGGCCGTGAGTAAAGGAGTGCCGGAAAATACAGTGGCCCTGCTATTGCTTTTACCCTTAGTGGCGACTCTTGTTTCGGTGATTCACTATGTGATTGGGTTTTCGGGTTATGGAATTTTTATGCCAACAATGATGGCGGTCGCTCTATTGGCAACAGGAGTAGGGAGTGGACTTATACTTTTTTTGGTAATACTGGTAATTACTTTACTGAGTAATCTTTTGGTCAAAAAACTAAAGTTACATTTTTGGCCGGCTAGATCGATCACGCTTTTATTTGTGAGTCTGGGCACCTTTGGAGTGATGGTCCTGACTTCTTTTATTAAAATAGTTGATGTTAGTAAGATTTCTATTTTTCCAATCCTCTTTATGATCTTACTGACGGAAGAATTTGCCAGAACTCAGCTGATAAAGAGCAAAAAAGAGGCAGTGAGCTTGACGGCGGGGACACTAGTGCTGGCAGTGGTAGGGGCAATGATCATGGGGGTAGAGGGAATTGAAGGAATGGTCCTAAAAAGAGCAGAAATAGTAATTTTAATCGTGGTGGTAATTAACGTTTTAGTTGGAAGATATGGGGGAATAAGATTGACTGAGATAAAAAGATTTAAAGGAGCGATTAGAAAAAAAGAAAAAAGTTTAAAATAAAAAATTCTTCAGCCAGAGGCTGATCCGCCTCTGGCGGAAAATTCTAAAGCCTAAAAATTAGAAAAAATATAAATATGTTCGGAATAAATTTAAAACAATATCGACAGTTTTTAACTAAAAATGAGAGAAATAAGGTGTATTTAAGAAAAAATTCAGCTGAGGGAAGGGCGATTGCGGACAATAAATACAAAACAAAGAGAAGACTCGGAAAAGAGGGAATTAGTGTCCCTAAACTGATAGCTAGATTTAAAAATGGAGAAGAAATGGAAAATTTTGAGTGGAGCAAGCTAGAAGGAAATTTTGTGATTAAACCGGTGTCGGGATATGGAGGAGAGGGGATACTAATAGTCAGGAAAAAAATTCTAAATTCTAAAGCCGAAAGCATAAATTATTTAATGATGAATGGGAGAGTGATTAGTCTAGAAGAGATTAAGAGGCATTGTCTCGAAATACTGGCGGGGAAATATAGCCTTCACGGAACGGCGGATGGGGTAATCGTGGAAGAAAGAATTAAAATTCATCCGCAGTTTTTGGCATTAACAAAATCAGGGACACCTGATATTAGGGTAATTGTTTACAATCGGGTGCCAGTGATGGCCATGCTCCGGATTCCGACTGAAAAGAGTGGGGGAAAAGCTAATTTGCAACAGGGGGCATATGGCCTCGGAATTGACTTGGCGAGTGGAATTACCACTTTTGGAATTGAGGGAAAGGGAGTTGAAGTTAGAAAAATATATGATTTTGGCAAAAAAAAGATGATTAAGGTAAATGGAATAAAAATTCCTTTTTGGAAAGAGGTACTCGAGACGGCTGTAAAATGTCAGGGAGCGATTCCGGGTCTCGGCTTTGTGGGAGTAGATGTGGTGATTGATAAAGAAGATGGACCAAAAATACTCGAAGTTAATGCCAGATCTGGCCTATCGATTCAGCTTTGTAATAAGGCGGGACTTAAAAGTAGAATCGAAAAAATTGATGATATTACAGTCCGAAGCGATGAACACGGGATAGCTCTGGCCAAGTATTTATTTGGAGAGAAATTTTCAGATAAGGTATCGGAAAAAGAAAAGGATAAAACAATTCAACCTCTAGAAATTATTAAGCTCAAAATTCCTAAGGGTTTTAAGCCGGAATTACAAAAAAGTTCAATCATTAAACAGGGAAAACATCGAGTGATAGAGGTGCGAGCAAAGGTAGATACCGGAGCATTTAGAAGCTCAATTGATAGAAATTTGGCCGAAAAATTGGGACTACTGTCCTCGGAAAAAATATTATATTTTCGACATTATAAATCAAGTCTGGGTAAACATAAGAATAGACCGGTAATTGGGGTAAGTTTTTGGCTGAAGGGAAAAAAGGTGATGACGGCGGTCAATGTAGCTGATAGGGAAAAACTCAGAACAAAATTTTTACTCGGGAGAAAAGATTTAGAAGGATTTTTAATTTCGGCTAAACAAAACCAAATCACCCCTAACCCCTCTTTGAAGAAAGAGGGGAAAAATAAATTTATTAAAAATTAAAAAATATGACTAAAATTGCAGTATTTTTTGGAGGGAAAATTAGTAAACATTTGGTTTTGGTTCGAGAAGCGGCCAGAAAAATGGGGGTAAATTTAGATTTGGTGTCATATAACCAGGTTTGTTTTGAGACGGAAACGGGAAAAATTTCTCTAAGAGGAAAAGACGCGAATGACTATGATGTGTTGTTTTTTAGGACGACGGGAAAACACTGGGAGGAGGTAGATCTTATTATTAATAGTATAAACCCTCCTTCGCCCAAAGCTTCGGAAGGGCATGGGCCAATTGTGGTAGACCCTTTGGTGAGATACGGAAAGCCGAGCTATGCGTGTAAGGCTTGGCAAATGCTGAAATTAAAAGAGGCGGGAATTGAGGTACCGAAAAGTATTTATGGTTCTTTGTGGTATTTGTATGAAGTGATGAAGGGCGACCATGAAGGTCGCCCATACAAATGGCCGGTGATCATAAAAGGGAGCGGTGGGGATAGGGGAACGAGGGTGTTTAAGGCAAACAATTTAGAGGAGCTCGAAAAGCTGGTCAGAGACTTAAGAAAAAGTGAGACGGAGGATGGAAGAAGATATATGCTCCAGGAATACATTGAAAATGAGGGAGATTTTAGAATTTTAGTTTTGGGAAAAAAAGTCCTAGGAGTGATGAAAAGAGCGAGAACAGCTAAAAATGAATTTAGAAATAATTATAGTGCCGGAGGGACAGTAGAGGTGGCAAATTTGCCGGAGGAAATTAAAAAGCTAGCGGTAAAAGCGGCAAGGGTTTGCGGACTGGCGGTGGCGGGAGTAGATGTGGCCTTTAGGGATAATGATTTTAAAAAGCCGGTAATTTGGGAAGTAAATAAGGGCCCGCAATTTAAGGGTTTTATGAAGGCAACTGGAATTGATGTACCGATGGAGATTGTTAAATATTTAGTTTCGCTTAAAAAATAATTGATGAAAAATTTTTATTACCATTTTTTTGTTTCCTGTGAATGTGTTACCACGTTCAATGTCAACAAAAAAAGATAATTACAAATTTTTCGATATTTTTATAAATAAAATTATGAACAGAAAAATTGTAGTTTTTACGATGTCGCCGAGACAAAGCCAGTTTGAAGTGGATAGGTTGGTGGCGGAGGCGAGGAAGAAGGGAATTGAGGTTAATCGGGCACTGTATCGGGAATTAAGTTTTGACCTTAAAGATGTGGAATCTAGAGTAATGGTAAGAGGAGAGGAATTGATGGTGGGAAATACTTTAGGATTATGGTTTAGGGTGGCGGGGACAAAAAGTGGAAAATATACAGAGGCGAGAAATTTGGCAATAAGAATCTTGCGAGAAAGAGGAATTTTTTGTGTAAATGCTGGGGGATATTTGGGATGGACGAGAATGGGGAAAATATCTCAGCATGGGGTATTTTTAGAAAATAATATTCCGATAGTGCCGACAAAAATTTTTTATACTCGGGAGCAAATTTTATTGGAAGCCTGGGAGTATCCAGTTATTGCCAAACATGAAAGGGGTTATCAAGGAAAATCAGTAAGAAAGTTTGAAAATAAAAAAGAAATGGAAGATTTTGTTAATAAAATTAATGAAAAAAACCTGGGAATGTTTCTTTGGCAAAAATATTTACCGACAAAATGGGATATAAGAGTGGTCATTGTGGATGGAAAAGCAATTGGGGGGATGAAAAGATCGGCGGTGGGCGAGGAATTTAGGAGTAATTTTTCACTGGGGGGTGAGGTGGAAAGGTGGAACTTGAGCGAAGAAGAGAGAGATTTGGCGGAAAAAGTGGCAAAAGTGTGTGGTCTTGACTATGGGGGGGTAGATATTATGAAAAATCCTAAATCCAAAAATCTAAATTCTGAAAAATATATAGAAAAAGATTATGATAATTATATTTTAGAGGTAAACAGACAATGTCAGTTTCAGGGTTTTGAAAAGGCAACGGGGATAAATGTGGCGAAAAAAATTGTTGAAATGATAGTCCATAAAAACTGAGTTTACTGCTAAAATAGAACCATGAAACAAGTACTACTGGCTCTTGGACTATTGCTCTTAACAATGGCGGTATATTACTGGGTAAACAATAGGTTTGTGCCTAAAAATGGAGGAATTTTAACTTTAACTGAGAAACAGATATTATTTGAGGTGCCGGATGATATTTTAGTAGAGACTGAAAAGGAAATAAAAATTAAGGCAAAGCATGAAAAAGGAAAGATAGTCAGTTTTTCGCTCAATTTAAATTATAAACCGGGTGAAATAAAAATCATAAGTGTGGAGGTCAACAAAGAGATTTTTAATAGTGGAGTAGAGGCTACAATTGACGAAAATTTGGGAAAAATATTAATAAAAGGGAGATGTGAGGGAGAGAAGGAGATGCTGGTTAACGAGGAGGTAGTTTTGGGTATTTTAAAAATAAAAGGAGTGAAAAAAGGAGAAACAACGATTTCGGCCGATAAGGCACCGGCGATAGAGGTCTGGGATGGAGAGAAAATCACAGAAGAAAGTTTTCAATTGTCTGATTTTAAGCTAAAATTCCTGTGATATACTAATTGGAAAATAAGGGCAATTAGCTCAGTTGGTTAGAGCACCGTCCTGATAAGACGGGGGTCGATAGTTCGAGTCTATCATTGCCCACA
>DHGB01000044.1:2296-5526 GCA_002402535.1 Candidatus Shapirobacteria bacterium UBA4809 | reverse complement strand
TTTTAAAATCTCCAGGGCATACTCCAGGGGGCTTGGCTTTCCTGGCAGATAATTTACTGTTTTCTGGCGATACTATTTTTGAGCAAGGAATGAGAGGACAAACAAATCACCATTATTCTTCGACCAAAGATATATATAAAAGCATAGATGAAATACTTAATTTACCCAAAGATACGATTATTTTATCAGGACATGGCGAAGCGACAAGCGTGGCAGAGGCCAGATATTTTTTTGGGAAAAATTAACTTTTGCGAATAGAAGAAATGGTTTCCTCAAAGTTTTGAAGATTGTCCTGTTTTAAAGATTCAAGTAGCTCAACAACCAAATCCTCAAAATAGTTTTTGACGACCTCGGACTGCTCGGGATTCAATTTTAATTCTTTGATTAATTCTTCAATAGTTTTCATAGCTATATTGTATAATATTGGCGGTAATAATGCTCTATCTATACCCCATCGTCTAATGGTAGGACACTACGCTCTGAACGTAGGAATTGTGGTTCGAATCCATGTGGGGTAACACTGAAAATTAGGTTCAGATTTTATCTATTTAACTTGTTACTCTTAAATGGATTTGAACTTTTTTCAAATTGAAGGTATCATCAAACCAGATATGAAAATTATTTTTCTTAACCCTAAAAAAGATTTTTCTTTGTCTCAAATTTCTTTATTAGAGAGTTTAGGAGATGTTGTTTTTCTTGAAACAAAAGAAGGCCTACAAAACCCCGAACTCTTTGATCAAACGGAAAAGATTTTGGCAATTGGCCCTGATACCACCGAATGGTCTTTTCCAAACGATCTAATTAATAGAATACCCCATTTAAGAGCTGTATGTGTCCCGACAACTAGTTTTTCCTGGATAGATGGGAAATACTTGAGAAAAAAGGGAATAGATTTAATTAATGTTCCTAAATATTCAACTGAATCTGTGGCTGAGTATGCTATTTCTTTGATGTTGAATTTGGTTAAAAAAATTCCATTAATTATTATGAATAATTGGAAATTAGATTATGATAAACATCAAGGTTTTGAAATAAAAGGAAAAACTGCCGGAATAATCGGATTGGGTTCAATCGGAACAAGAATCGCAGAATTGACCAAATCACTCGGAATGAATGTTGTTTACTGGTCAAAAAATTCTCGTGATGATCGATTTCAATATAAAAAAATTGATGAGGTTCTAAAAACGGCTGATTTTATTTTTCCAGCTTTGGCAAGGAATGAAGAAACTAAAAATATTATTAATAAAGATAAATTGGAATTACTAAAACAAGGAGCTTTTATAGTCAGTATTACAGGTGATGATTTATTTGATTTAGATTATGCTGCACAATTGGTGAAAAGTGGAAAATTATCGGGACTGGCTTTTGAATCAGACAAATACACCATCAATAATTTAAAGTTAAATAATTTCGGAGGTAATATTTTAGTAACACCACCAATAGCCTGGTTTACAAAAGAAGCATTTCTTGAAGATATGAGAATTTGGGTAGAAAATATTGAATTTGTGATTAAGGGAAAACCGCAAAATCTAGTGAATTAGTTCTAAAATCGTTCCAGTGAGTTAACTTTACTTTGCAGAATTAGCTTCTCGAATTAATTCTCGTTCCTTATCTGTCAGAGGAGGGTTGTCTCCAGTTTCAGCGATATACTGACGCCTAAGAGCATCCTTGTGTTCTTGAGTTATATTGAAGGGTTCACCAAAAAGAGATTTTTGTAAATTTAAAAGCTCCTGTCTCTTGCTTTCAGGCCAATCTTTAGGATGGGCGGCTCTTAATCGCTCGATTTCAAGAGAGCGAAGATGTTCCAACCTTAATTCTCTTGACACTTCTGAATTGTTTGTTTCCATTTAGATATTTAAACAATGATGTTATTTTTTGTCAATTAACAATATAATATTATTGTAAATTTATAGAAAAACAAACAACTAAAAAAGTTCGAAAATCGTTCCCCTCCAGAGGCCCTCCAAAGGCGGGTAAACGGGCAGGCAGTGAATTAACCGCAATTTATTTTTTTCTTAGTGCAATAGAGCTGTTGAAATTATATAAATATATATTTTTAAATTTTTTAACAGGAGTGAGACCGGGAAAGGGATAATCGTTGCAGACCACCCGCACAGGATGCTTGAGTTTTTTTTCTAATGTTTTTTGGAGTCGTTTCATTAAATGGGGAAAGAGATAAACGGTAATAATTGACGCCTGGTTAAAATCTGCCTTCCAAAAACTTTTCCATTTAACTGAAACAAGCTTTTCTAACTTTAATTGTTTTATTAATCGCCGGGATCTATAAACCAAAAAGGGATTTATTTCATAGCCTATGGCTCGAGCTCCAAGACGGGCGGCCGCAATCAAAATTCGACCATCCCCCGAACCAAGATCGATTAGAATATCTTTTGAAGTAAGCTGGGATATTTTCAACATTTCCTTGACACTACTGTCAGTTGTAGGATAGTAAACTGCCCCAGGCTGAAGAAAAAGAGTATATATTTGGTAAAAGAAAAAAAGAAAGAGGAGGCTGAGAATTAAAAATAAAATAAAAAAAAGAAAATAGAGCATTATTTATAGAGTAACATTTGTCTATTTGCAGTATAATAAATTATGAATTCAATAGAAACACTTTTAAACAAGCCGTATTTTATTATCCCCTATTTAATTTGGGTTACAGTCTGGAAAGGGCTGGCGCTATGGAAATCAGCTAGTAAGAAGCAATTGTTATGGTTTTTAATTCTCTTGACGATAAACACTATGGGAATTTTGGAAATTGTCTATATTTTTTATTTAAACAAATGGGATATAGATAAAGGAAAAACATTAAAATTATTAAATGAAAAATTTAATAAGCCTAAAAAATAAAGTATTATTTTTTTTATTAATTGTTTAAATTTTTATGAAACTAGAAAATAAAGTAGCTATTGTTACGGGAGCTTCAAGTGGAATTGGATTGGCAATTGCCAAAATATTTTTACAAGAAGGGGCAACTGTAGTTTTTTCTGATGTCAATGAGGTTGAAGGAATTGCTGATTATGGAGAAAAAGCAAGTTTTGTGAAATGTGATGTTGCGAATGCTATGGAAGTAAATAGTTTAGTGAATAGTACTGTAGAAAAACATGGCCGACTTGATATTATGGTAAATAATGCCGGTATCAGTGCTCCTGGTGGAGCCATGGGGTGCACTGATGAAGATTGGGCAAAAGTGATCGGAGTTAACTTGTCCGGAGTTTTTTATGGAGTTA
>DHGB01000044.1:0-2238 GCA_002402535.1 Candidatus Shapirobacteria bacterium UBA4809 | reverse complement strand
CTAATTTGACTAGATCAGCGGCACTTGATTTAGCGGCTCTAGGTATTAGGGTGAATGCTATCGCTCCAGGTTTTATAACTACAGCAATGACTAAGACTTTTTTGGAAGATGAAAATTTTTCTAAATTTATTATTAGCAGTACACCCCTGGGATACGTGGGAAAACCTGAAGATGTTGCACAGGCTGCCTTATATTTAGGATCCGATGATTCTGCTTATGTTACTGGAATAGTTCTACCAGTAGATGGCGGCTGGACATGTAAATAAACTATTAGTAGCTTGTTAAAAGCTATTTAAGCAGTACTTTTGGGTCAAGAGCCCAGGTGTCTTCGTGAGTAATTATGACCGGATTAATTTCAATTTCACGAATCTCCGGATAATCAGTGATTAAGTGCCCGAGAGTCAGCATTATTTGATAAAGTTTGTCGAGCTTGTAAGGAGGATCATCGCGAAAGCCTGAGAGGAGTTTGTAAACCTTACTTGACTGGACTATTTTTTTTGCTTTTTCTAAATTAAGAGGCAAAAGAGTCAAATTAGAATCGGCGAATATTTCAGCAAATTTACCTCCAGCCCCAAAAAGAAAAACTGGGCCAAAACTTGGATCACGTTTTATCCCTAAAATTACTTCAATTCCTCCACTGATTTGTTTTTGAATTTGGATTTCAATTTTTTGAGAAAAATCTTTTGACAGAGTGGTAACACTGCTCGTCATTTTATCAAAAGCGGCTTTTAGCTCAGTTTCCGAATTAAGACCTGTAATTACCCCACCAATATCAGCCTTATGTAATAGTCCTGGGGCGGACATTTTGAGAACCAGAGGAAAAGAATTCTCCCGGGAAAAAAGAAGAGCTTCATCATAAGATTGTATTAATTTGCTTGGGGGCACAGGAATGTTTATCGCCTCCATCAGCATTGAAGCCGCTTGATTGTCAAGAGTAGGTAATTTTATTTGCAGGGCAGAATTAATTATTTCTTTAATTTTTAATTTATGGGCCAAATTTGATTTAGGGATAGAAATTGAAAGCGGGGAAAGTCGCCATTTTTGCCACTGCCACATCGAAGCAATAACTTTAACAGCTCTTTCAGGATAAGGATAGTTGGGAATCTGGTTGTGATACAGAATTTTTTGTCCAGTGGCAGTACTACTGCCACCGATAAAAGAACAAATAACCGGTTTGGGATATTTTTTAGACAAGCTACCAATAATCTCAGCCGTTTTTTCGACCTGAGTCATCAACTGGGGAGTAAGCAGAATTAACGCGGAATCTACCGATTTTTCCTGTAATACTATTTCGAGGGCTTCACCAAAACGCTGGGCCAGAGCATCACCGAGGACATCGACAGGATTGATAATTGAGGCCATTCGGGGAAGAGATTCTTGTAATTTTTCTCGAGTTTGAGAACTAAGGACGGCCATTTCCAGACCTAAGCTAGAAATGGTGTCAGCTGTTAAAACAGCTGGACCACCCGCGTTGGAAATAACGGCAACTCCCGGACCAAGGGGAACACTCGTCCAGGAAAAAGCCTGCGCTAAATCAAAAAAATCCCCAAGCTCCTGACAGCGAATTATTCCCGCTTCTGAAAGTGCCGCCGCTAAAACTTTATCCTCACCCGCAATTGAACCGGTGTGAGAACGCATCGCGGCTACTGAGGACGGAGATTTACCGGGTTTTAACATAAAGACTGGATTGAAGGGAGTAATTTGCTTAATTATCTTAATAAATTCCTGTCCATCAGCAATGGACTCGAGATATAAAGAAACTGGCTTTAATGTATCATTGGGGAGCGTGAGTGCTGGGAGCCAATATTTTAAAATATCATTTTCATTGACAATTGACTTGTTGCCGATAGTCGTTAAATTGTTAAAACCTAGGCCGGTACTTTGACACCAATCAAAAAGACTGGCGGCTAGAGCGCCAGATTGAGATATAAATCTAATATTGCCAGGATTGGTCACTACCTGGCCAAAAGTGACGTTTAGAGAAGGATCAGTAGAGGCAAAACCAAGACAATTAGGACCCAGAATATTTAAGTGAAAATGATGAGCGACTTCAATTAATTTTTTTTCGAGATCGGCGCCTTCTTCACCTGCTTCTTTAAAACCGGCTGAAAAAATTAAAACATTTTTAATACCCAAAAAACCGCATTCTTCAAGAACATTAGTAACTAATTTGGCGGGGATGGCAATAACGACTAAGTCAGGAATCTCGGGTAAGTCGGAAAGAGTTGGATAAAATTT
>DHGB01000057.1 GCA_002402535.1 Candidatus Shapirobacteria bacterium UBA4809 | reverse complement strand
AGAGGTAATTACCGGACAACCACTTTTTATTGCTTCTGCCGCCACCATTCCAAAAGATTCCAAGGGATTATTGCTCGGCAAGACAAGACAATCAATGCTATTAAATAATTTTACCGGATTATCAATTTCACCCATTCTTATAATATTTTTATTTTTCTTTATTAAATTATTTATTAATTTTTGGTATTTTATTTCCCCTACGATTTTCTCTGGTCCCGCCAAAACTAATACATATTCTTTTGGCAATTTTGCAAATGATCTAATTAAGCACTCAAGGTTTTTTTCTTTCGAGATTCTTCCCAAATATCCCACCTTAAAATTGCCTTTAATTTTTATTTTTTCATGACTCTTTACAATTTTAATCGGAGGGAAAATTTCAACCAGTTTATCTTGATAATTAATTAGCAAATTATTTCCCTTTGCATAATCAAGAGAATTAACCACAATTTTTTCTGCCCAAATCAAGGCAGGTAAGTGAATTAATTCAATCATAAAATTTAACAATTTATTTCCACTATCAAAACGGCAATGATAGGTAACTATCAATTCTTTCTTTAACATTTTTGCCCATAGTGCGAGCCAAAAAGATTCTATTGATGGCAAATGACAGTTAACAATATCGACACTTCTAACTTTTCTAAAACTTACTAATGGGTATTGCCACATCATGAATCCTTTTCCAATTTGGCAACCAGAAACTCTGTTGATTTTTACTTTATTTACTAATTCCTCACTTCTTAATCCTTTTTTGTACTTCGCGCTAATTATCTCTACTCTGTTTGTCTTCATAAGCTTCTCTGCTAAAATTTTGGCATAAACACTCACTCCGGAAATATAAGGATGATAATAGGTAACTCCAATTAAAATTCTCTTCATTTAATTGATACAATTATCTCATTATGTCTACTGGTCATCCAGCTCTTCTTTTTTGGCAGCCAAAGACTGATTATTTACGTCTTTTATCTTCATTTAAATTTGGTCGGATTATTTTAGTTTTTTTAAACTATGTCATTTGGTTATTTTTTTTCTATCTTTCTTTTCTTTTAATCAAACATAATTTTTCATTTTTTTGGTTATTATTTTTGGCCACATTACTTGCCGAAATAGTTGAAAGATTTGTTAAGAAAAAAAATTTTTGGTGTCGGCCAATGTTTTTTCGTCACGATTCTATCCCTGCCGGTTTAGTTAAAAAGTGGTATTGCACTGGTTCTTTCCCCTCCGGTCACACCATCAAAGCCACTATTTTTCTTTTGTTTTTTATCTCTTTTCCTATATTTCCTTTGTGGTTATTTTTTTTAATTGTTATTCCTTTATTGTGGTTTAGGGTTCTGGTCGGTTTTCATTACCCTGTCGATATTATTGGTGGAATAATTATTGGTATATTAATCTGGTTGTTAATTTCTTCTTTAAAAATAGATACTCCAATTGATTCTTATATAAAAATAATTTTTAATACTATTTTTTTTCTCAACTAATAATCTATTAATCTATTATTCTATTAATTAATCTAAAAAATGCTTTCTGATTTTAAATACATTTTTACTTGGTGGCTAAGCCTCTTTTTTCTTTCCTCTTTCTCTTTACCTTTAACTTTTTTACTTTTTAAAAATTTTTGGGATAAAGGTTACATCTTCGCCAAAACTTGTTCTCTTTTTGTCTTAAGTTATTTGCTTTTGATTTTGGGGATAATTAAGATTACTACTTTTACTTTGCCCTGTATTTATTTTGTTACAGCTGTTTTTGCTGCTTTTAATTTTTATTTAATTATTAAGAATAAAGTCTATTTTAAGGGTCTTATTAAAAAATATTGGCGAATTTTTCTTTTCGAAGAAATTTTATTTTTTGTTATCTTAACGCTTTGGTCCTATGTCCGTGGCTTTGCTCCTGATATTGAGGGTCTTGAAAAATTTATGGACTGGGGTTTTGTCAATTCAGTTCTTCGTAGTCAGTCTTTTCCTCCAGCCGATATGTGGTATGCAGGCCAGTCAATAAATTATTATTATTTTGGTCATTTAGTTTTTGCCTTTTTAACCAAATTTTCTGGTATTTCCTCAGCCATCACATACAACTTATCTATTGCTACTGTCTGCGCTCTGACCTTTGTTTCTGGCTTTTCCTTGACCTCAAATTTAATTTACAGCACTCTAAAAAAACCCATATTTAGGTTGTATTTTGTTGGTGGTCTTCTTTCCGCCTTCCTCCTGACTTTTGGTGGCAACCTTCACTTTGTCTATAAAATTGGCAAAAATATGATTGAAAATCAACAAAATATAAAAGAGGCATCTGCGTCTTATTGGTACCCCGATGCTACTCGTTTCATTGGCTTTGACCCTGATACCACCGACAAAACTATTCACGAATTTCCCATGTATAGTTTTGTGGTGGCTGATCTTCACGGTCATATGAATGATATCCCTCTGGTAATTTTCTTTATGGCTTTTCTTTTTATTTCCCTAACCTCACTTTCAAATAATAAAAAATCTTATTTACTAGCCGCTCCCACCGGTCTCCTGCTCTCAATCGCCTATATGACCAATGCCTGGGATTTTGCCGTCTATGGTTTACTTTTTGCCATCGCTTCTTTTTTAGTTACTAAAAAATTTTGGCCGACCATTTTTACCGGTCTTTTGACTATCGCTTTTTGGTACTTATTTACTCTCCCTTTTTCTCTTAATTTCACTCCCATGGTCGAAGGTTTACAACTTTCTGATGCTCGCTCACCCTTTTATCAGCTTTTTGTTTTATATGGCGGTTTTTGGCTAATCTCTCTACCTTTTGTTTTTTATTTTATTATTTCGTCATTGCGAGGAGCAAAGCGACGAAGCAATCTTTTGCCTACCGATTATTTTGTTTTAGCTATTTTCATTACTGCTACTGCCCTAGTAATAATTCCTGAAATTTTTTATATCAAAGACATTTATGTTTTTGATTATCGTCGGGCCAACACCATGTTTAAATTAGTTTACCAAGCCTTTATCATGTATTCCCTGATTGCTGGTTATATCTTTATTCGGCTTCGCCATATTTTTATATATCGTTTTCTTTTTTGTTTAGTTTTTATTTTTCACCTCAGCTATTCCTATTTTGCGACCAAATCATATTATGGTTTAAAAGAATATAAAGGTCTTTGGGGTTTAAAATTTTTAGAAATTTCCTATCCAGATAATCTTGCTGCTATCAATTGGTTAAATCTCAATGTTTCCGGCCAGCCCCATATAGTAGAGGCCGTTGGAGATAGCTATACGACATATAATCAATTTTCTATGGCTACCGGTTTACCCACCATTGAGGGCTGGGTGGTTCATGAATGGCTCTGGCGAGGTGGCTACGACGCCCCCGCCGCCCGTCAGGCTGAGGTTGATAAAATCTATAATTTTGTTTCTAAAAATTCTGAAATAAAAAATAATACCCAATCTCCAGAAGAATACATAGTCAATCCAGGCGATAGTTTATGGAAAATTTCTAAATTAAAATTAAATAATGAATTTTTGTGGAAAAAAATAGCACAGTTAAATAATTTAGAAAATCCATCACTAATATACCCATATCAGAAATTGATTATTCCAGTCGATATTCCAAATACTATTAATGAAAGCAATTTTAATACTCCCAGTCCCGAAGAAGTCAAATCAATTTTGGATAAATATCAGGTGAAATACATTATCGTTGGGGCTAAAGAATACGAAAAATATCCCGACCTTGATTCAGAAAAATTTGCAGAACTTGGAGCTAAACTAGCTTTTGAATCAGGTCAAACCAGAATCTATCAACTACCTTAAATTATATTAATTTTTGCTCGTTGTTAATTAATAACTCGTAATTGATAATTGATAAGCATTATTTTTTTTATTTAATTTTTTAAACTCTAGTCTTTAGAATTTTTTTGTTTTATGTCTAACATTCTCGGGAGTCTTAACCAATTTCAAAAAGAAGCTGTAACTTACCAGGGGACTCCACTATTAATTTTAGCCGGCGCCGGTAGTGGCAAAACTCGGGTTTTGACCCACCGCGCCGCTTATTTTGTTGAGCAAAAACTTGCCTCTCCTTCAGAAGTTCTATTACTTACTTTTACCAATAAAGCTGCCGGGGAAATGAAGGAGCGAATGAATAAACTTTTAGATAATGATAAAGCCAAAAATCTTTTTGCCGGCACTTTCCACTCCTTTGGCTGTCGGGTACTCCGTATCTATG
>DHGB01000065.1 GCA_002402535.1 Candidatus Shapirobacteria bacterium UBA4809 | reverse complement strand
TATCAAGCCGGTCGTGAAGTCATGGTTATTGTCGAGCCTTCGGCTGTTAACGATGAAGAAGCCACCGTACTTAGCCAAAATATTGCCGATAAACTAGAGGAAGAGGCTAAGTGGGCTGGTCAGATAAAAGTTACAGTTATCCGAGAACTTAGGACATCTTCGACTATTGTTGGTAGCAAAATCAATAAATCTGCGGTTAAAAATGGTGAGTAATACTTGAAATTTATTGGAAAGTAGCTAATAATGATAACTGGATTATAAATTCAAAACAAAATGACCAAAAAAGACCTAATCGAAGTCGTAGCTCAAAAGGCTAAACTCAGTAAGAAAGCTGCCAAGGTTTCTGTTGAAACCTTTTTAAATGAAATTATGAAGGCTCTTGCCTCTGGCGAAGTCGTCAAACTTTCCGGTTTTGGAACTTTCAAAACCAAAATGTTCAAGGCTAAAACCATTAAAGCCATTGGTTCAAAAGAATCCAAGAAAATTATGGCTCGCCGCATGCCTCGCTATATTCCTGGCACCAAAGTCAAGAAAATGGTCAAATAATACCTGCGTCATTGCGAGTGTTAACGAAGCAATCAAAAGCCCTCACTTAGGTGGGGGCTTTTTTTATTGTTTCAAAACGAAGTCTGGAAACTAAAGCCCCTTAATCATTTCTAGAATTTTCGAATAATAAGGTTCTTTTTTACTTAACGCCCTTTCCCTAAATTCTATTTTTCCGCTTTCTGAATTTTTTAACATATCTTCAATCACCGTTATTTGATCATTAAATAATTTTTCGTCTTCATTTTTAATCGCCTCATAGACAAAATATAAATTATCTATTAATAAACTGGTCGGCAACCAGAAATTTTGAGGAAACTTTCCTTCCATTTTTCCCAAGTATACTTCAATTTCTTCTTTATTTTCGGCAATATATCTTGCTAGGCGTCCATTTCCATCGTGGACTTTAATTACCTTTTTATCATTCTCAATTTTTTCAATCGCAATTATTGGATCACTTTCTCTTTCAAAATCATTACCTCTAATTTTAATGATTTCGTCTAAACTTAAAATCTTCATCCCCACTCCAAAATCTAATTCCTTTACTTTCATCGTTCTCTTTTCCCATATAATATTTTCCGCAGTTACTAAATATAAAATATTTTTTAATTTGAAACCCATAGATATCCCGTGTAAACCATTCCAAAAGTCACGTGGCTTACAAAGTTCCTTATTATTCATTAAATTTTCAATTTCTTTTTTATCAATGCTGGGAAAAATTTTCTTTAACTCGTGTTTTAAATAACTTACCGCCACTTCTTCTCTAATTTTTTCCGATAGATGTTTTGGATAATTCATAAACAGATTTTACATCAAAAAAATGACTCTGATTTTGATCTAAATGTCCACAAACACCAAATAACAATTCTTTCTATTCACGGTATAATCCATAAGTATGAAATTAAGCATCGCCATTGTCGGGCTACCTAATGTGGGTAAATCAACTTTGTTTAACGCCCTTCTTGGTCGTCAAATTGCTGACGCCAGCAATTATCCTTTTTGCACCATTGACCCAAATGTTGGTGTGGTTGAAGTCCCCGACGATAAATTACAGGTCTTGGCCGATATTGTTAAAACCACCAAAATTATCCCCGCTATTGTCGAATTTGTGGATATTGCCGGTCTGGTTAAGGGGGCTTCCACTGGGGAAGGTCTGGGCAATAAATTTTTAACTAATATCCGAGACTGTGATGCCATCTGTCATGTCGTGCGTCACTTTTCTGACCCTAGTGTCGTCAAAGAGGGGAGTGTAGATCCTCAGGGCGATTTCGAAGTTATTTGCGCCGAATTAATTATCAAAGATTTGGAAAGCATTGATAAATATTTAGACGGCAATAAAAACAATGCCCCCGAATTAAAAACTAAAAAATATGCTTTAGCTAAAAAATTAAAATCAGGCCTAGAACAGGGTAAATTAGCTATTCACCTTGATTTGGATGACGATGAAAAAATTTTGTTAAAGGAATTTTTTCTTCTCACCGCCAAACCCTACTTTATCGTCGCTAATGTTGATGAAAATACTTATCAGCATGTTGAAGATTGTAGTTTGAAGATTGAAGATTATTCTGTTCTTCCAGTTTGTGCCAAAACTGAATTTGAATTATCTGAGTTATCTGACGAAGATAAAAAAAATTATTTAAAAGAACTAGGTATGGAAAAATCCGGTTTAGAACGGGTTATCCAAAAAGCTTATGAGACTCTGGGTCTCCAGTCTTTTTATACTGCCGGCATAAAAGAGGTCAGAGCCTGGACTATAAATCAGGGAGCCACGGCACCACAGGCAGCTGGTGTCATTCATACTGATTTCCAACATGGTTTTATTATGGCTGAAATTGTTTCTTACAATGATTTTGTTGATAATAACGGTTGGGAAGGAGCGAAAACAAAAGGTCTTCTGCGCCACGAAGGTAAAACCTATATCATGCACCCCGACGACATTGTCGAGTTTAGATTTAATGTTTAATATTCAAAATTGAAAATTGAAGATTGAAGATTGTAAATTATTAGTAATTTCTGGTCCCACGGCTACTGGTAAAACCGGTTTAGCCATTAAACTGGCCAAAAAATATCATGGCGAGTTAATTTCCGCCGATTCTCGTCAAATTTATCGGGGTTTAAACATTGGCACTGGCAAAGATCAACCAAAAAATATTAAAATTCACTTAATTGATTTAATTACCCCCGATCAAAGTTTTTCCGTGGCCCAGTATCAAAAATTAGCTTTTCAAAAAATCTCGCAAATTCATAAAAAAAATAAATTGCCAATTATTGTCGGCGGCACCGGTCAATATATTGACGCCATAGTCAACCCAAACAAATCAACTTATTCCATAAAACCAAATAAATTTTTACGCTATTTTTTAAATAAATTATCTACTGCGACTCTTCAAAAAATTTATCGTTTTTTAGATAAAAAGAATTTTGATAATTTAAATAATTCCGAAAAACACAACCCCCATCGATTAATCAGAAAAATTGAAATTAAATTATCATTCGCCAAAAAAGAAGATTGTAGTTTGAAGATTGAAGATTATGACATTCTCCACCTTTCTCTCACTGCTTCTTCCTCTTTTCTCTATCCTCGTATAGACTCTCGTGTCCAAAAACGCCTTAAATTAGGTCTTTTAAATGAAATAAAAAAATTACTTAAAAAATATTCTTTTTCGGATCCCGGTTTTAATACTTTAGCCTATAAAGAATTTCGTCCATATTTNNTTTTGACGAGCATGCTTACGCCCGTCGCCAGCTTACCTGGTTTAAAAAGCAAAAAAATATTATTTTTATTGATATTTCGAAACCAAAATATTTATCACAAATTTTAACTAAAGTTAATAAATGGTACAATCTGTTATGAAAGCTCAAAAAGTTGAAATTACTCACCGTACAATTATTTTCACTGTTCTTTTTTTAATTTCTCTTCTTGTTCTTTGGCAGCTTCGCGCCCTAATACTAACTGTTTTTCTTTGTTTTCTCTTTATGGAAGGTCTTCACCCCCCCGTAAACTGGCTAGAAAAGACAAAAATGCCCAGGGCTCTAGCTATTTTTATTGTCTATCTTTTTATTATTGCCATTCTGAGTTTTTCCGTCGTCGGTGTGATTCCCGATCTTGTTGAGCAGTCGACAACTTTAATTAAAAATTTACCGATGGCTTTAAAAAACATTGATATTTTAGGTCTAAATTTTGTTGATTTTTCCTCTCAGTTTAAAATACTCGAAAATCTTCCCGAGAATATTACTTCTCTTGTTGTTGCCATTTTCTCCAACATTCTTTCTATTTTTATCTTTTTTGTCATTACTTTTTACCTACTTCTCGAACGGAAAAATTTTGACAAATATCTTAAAAATATTTTTGGTCAAAAATCATTAAAAGCAATTAATGTTTTTAATCAGCTTGAAAAACGTCTCAGTATGTGGGTTAGTGCCCAGCTAATGCTAATGTTGATTATTGGCATTCTCTCTTATTTTGGCTATGTCATCATCGGAGTAAATTTTGCCCTGCCTCTGGCTATTATTGCCGCTATTTTAGAGCTTGTTCCCAATATTGGACCGACCATTGCTTCTATTTTAGCTGGTATTTTTGGTTTGACTATCTCGCCGATTACTGGTGTCCTTGCCGTCATCTGGGGAATAATCGTTCAGCAGCTCGAAAACAATTTTATTGTCCCCAAAATAATGAAAGAGGCAATCGGGATTAATCCCTTAATTACCATCCTTTTAATTGCTTCTGGTGCCAGGCTTGGCGGCGTTGTTGGTGCAATTATTGCTCTCCCTCTCTATATTACCGTCGAGACCATTTACCGAGCCCTAAATACAGATAAAAACTAGACTTCAAAGAGATTGTTAAGCCGGTTTCTGTTTAAGGGCCATCTATCTATTCTCTCTACCTGAAGCTCTCACTTGTCCGCCTATGGCGGAATAACCAGATATTAACGCTTCGATTTGAGATTTCCACCGGAAGGTTACTCGTTTCACTTCAGTATTCCGTAGCCTTACGGCGTAGGATACCTATTCGTCTCTGTAGCAGAGCCTAAAGCTTACGCCTTACCCTAATTATTTAGGTTCCGTGTTATTTGTGGTCCGGACTTTCCTACCTCGACTCGCCGTAGCCGTTAGGCGCAGGCGGTCTCGATTAAGCCCTTCAACCTCTTTGAAGTAATATATTCTACCAAAAAACTACTTATAACAAAGCTGCATCAGCTGCGGATAGGATTTTGAACATTTTTGTTCCAGTTTCAGGATCAACCGCTTCAGCTGCTGGTCTGCCGTTTTTAAGCATAACTTTCTTGACTTTAGAAACGTCTACTTCTACGGACTTTCTTGACTTTACAGAATAAAATTTAATAACTGCCATTAATTGTTCACCTCCTTGTAATAATTAAAGCTAACTCACTTCCAAACATAATACAAAGCTACCAGGATTGCAATAGTCACCAAACTAAGCCAAAAGCTTTTAAATAAATCTTTACGTAAATACTGGCTATATTCATTTTTTTCCATTTTCGCTTCTTTCATTCAACTTCAGTATAACATGGCCTATTTTGTTAAAATTATCTTAAATCATGTCTCAAAATACTTTATTGACTCTTACCATTATTAATTTTCTCGGTTTTATCTATCTTCTTTATTTAATCTTAACCAAATTTCGTCACTTATCACCAGAAAATAAGCAAATTTCAGAGACGGCTGGTCGTATCGAAAAAATAAAACTAGTTCGTTTCAACCCTTTTGATGATGTCGGTGGCGATCAAAGTTTTATTTTAGTGCTATTAAACAAGGAAAATTCCGGCATTTTACTTACTTCTCTTCACCACCGTTCTTTTACTCGGATTTATGCCAAGCCCATTAAAAACGGTCAGGGTGATAATATAACTTTGTCAAAAGAAGAAAAATCGGCTATATTAAAAGCTATTAATAGTTAATTTTTTATGAATTCAAAAATTTTAAAGATAGGTCTTTACTCTCTCGTTTTCGTAGTTGGCACCTTCGCTTCCTATATGTTATTTGCTTCACTCGCTCCGGTCAAAAGTAGCCCTAAAACTACTTCCCTTACCCCTACACCCATGGCTCAGGCCCAAACCGGTTACCTGGTTTTTGAAGGTCCCAAAACAGAAATTTGTCCTATCAACGGAGAAAAATTTTCTGTTGAAGCTAAAGAAAAATGGTCCACTCGTCGTCCCTTAACCGTGATGATTGAAAATCACCTTGATTCTCGACCTCAATCAGGTCTGATGAATGCAGATGTAGTTTACGAAGCTATTGCTGAAGGAGGAATTACCAGGTTTATGGGAGTTTTTTATTGTAATGCAACTCAAACTTCAACTCAAAAATATGATGTTGGTCCTGTCCGCTCCGCCCGGACCTATTTTCTTGACTTAGCCTCTGAATACGCCGATTATCCACTTTACGTCCATGTTGGCGGAGCCAACTGTTCAGCCGCTACCCCCGATGGTCCATGTACGACCAGTGTTAAGGCCCAGGCTATTGAACAAATTTCTAAATATGGCTGGAACAACAAAGGTACCTGGAGTGATTTATCCCAATTTTCCCTCTCTTATAAAGCCTGTCGCCGTGAACCGGATCGTACCGGCGAAACCAGGGACACTGAACACACCATGTACTGTTCCACCACTGAGTTGTGGAATGTAGCTGCTAGTCGTGGTTTAACGAATCTTACCGAAATAAATAATAGTTCCTGGGACAAAAAATTCCGCCCCTGGCTTTTTAATGCCGAAGATAAATCTGTCGGTACTACGGTTAATACCATCAGTTTTGATTTCTGGGGGGACAAGGCCTACGCCGTCACCTGGAAATATGATGCCATCTCAAATCGTTATCTGAGAATCAATGGCGGTGAAGCGGTCGTTGATTTTAATAATCAACAGCAGCTTAGTACTAAAAACTTAATTATTCAGTTTGTCAAAGAATCACGTTCTATCGATGAACATGCCCACAATCTTTACGCTGTTGTTGGCTCTGGTACTGGTCTTTATTTTAGCAATGGTCAAAAAACCGAAATCACCTGGAGCAAGGCTGATCGTCAAGCCCGAACTATATTTAAAGATAAAACGAGTGGTAAAGAAATTAATTTTGTTCCCGGTCAAATCTGGATAGAAATATTGCCTCTGGGCAATAAAATTAGCTATGAAGGTTGAAACCTCTCTTAACACCATTTTAACTTCCAAAACTAGAAGTAAATTAATCTGTATCTTTTTTGAAAATCCCAGAGAACTTTTTTATGTTCGTCAGCTGGTTCGTCTTTCTGGTGAAGAAATTAATTCAGTTCGTCGTGAGCTTGCCAGTCTCAAAAAGGTCAATATTTTACTTTCCGAAAGTCGGGGCAATCGCCTTTATTACACTCCCAATCCCCATCATCATCTATTTAATTCACTCCTCTTACTTGCTTATCGAAATTCTGATTTATCGGAAAAGCTCAATAAAGCGAGGCTTCTTTTAGTTTCCTATCATTTTCTTTTATGGCAAAAAGCCCGCCCCGACTCTATCGATTTAATTATTGTCGGTGATTTACCGATTCGGACTGTTGAAAATGCTATTACTGCTGAAGAAAAAAAACGCGATGTTGAAATTAATTATATGGTTATGGATTATCCGGAACTCAAGCTTCGTCAAAGCAAAAGAGATCCCTTTATTGTTGATTTCTTCCTTTCTTCACCCTTTGTTATAATTGGTAACCCTGCTCTTCTCGAAAACTAAATGGATAAAAATCGAAAAGTCATTAAAACCGGAAATTCTCTGGCTTTGACTATCCCCAATAAAATCATTAAATCTTTTGATATTAAAGAAGGGGATTTGGCTCAGTATAAAATTTCTTCTTCCAAAACTTCAATTACTTATACTTTTAGCGGTCATCCCCGTCAACTCTCTCTTGGTTATGCTGAAAAATAATCGCCAGACTCTTACTATCTTTTGGTCGATTATTGCCGCTACCTTTTTGTGTCTGATCATCAACTTGCCCCCAAAATTTACTCTACTCGGCCGTACTTTTTATCGTCCTAATTTTTCTTTTAATCTCGGTTCATTTCAGTTTAAACCAAATTTAGATCTTCGTTATGGCCTCGATCTGGCCGGTGGAGCCTCGCTTTTATTTGAAATTGATACTTCAAAGACCAGTAAAGATAATTTACCCGAGGCGCTCGAGTCGCTAAAAACTAACATTGAACGTCGGGTTAATTTATTTGGAGTTTCCGAGGCCACGGTTCAGCTTTCAAGTCAGGGCGAAAATCATCGTTTGACAGTTGATCTTCCCGGAGTTACCGATATTAACGAAGCTATAAAACTAATTGGCCAAACTGCTCAGTTAAATTTTAAGGGTATTATTGATGTCCCTCCCGAGGCTACTGCCACTGCGACTTTAAACGATATTCTAGTTGATACCGGTCTCAATGGCTCTCATCTTTTAAAAGCTTTGCCTCAACCCAATCCCAATACTGGTGCTATCGAAGTCTCTTTGGAATTTAATTCTGAAGGCGCCAAGCTTTTTGAAAAAGCTACTACTGATTATTTAAATAAAAGACTTGCCATTCTTCTCGATGATGAGATTATTACTGCACCCCAGGTAGGGGTTATCATTCCCGATGGTAAGGCGGTAATTAACGGCAACTTTGACATTAAATCAGCTAAATTTCTTTCCGCCCAACTTAATGCCGGCGCCCTCAGCTTACCGATAAAATTAATCCAGCAGTCTCAGGTAGGTGCCTCTCTTGGTCAGGATTCTATTAACAAAGGGATTAAAGCTGGGCTAGTTGGCCTCGTCCTCGTTTCTTTCTTTATGATTGGTAACTATGGATTTTTAGGCTTAATTGCCGATTTTGGTCTTATTATTTATGGACTCATTACTTTGACTCTTTATCGTCTTATCCCAATTACCTTGACTTTTCCAGGTATTGTCGGTTTTATTTTATCTGTCGGCATGGCCGTGGATAGCAATATTTTAATTTTTGAAAGGATGAAAGAAGAACTTCGGGCCGGTAAATCATGGAACAACGCTCTGGAAATTAGTTTCGGCCGGGCCTGGAATTCCATTAAAGATGCCAATACTTGTACTATCATTACTGCCCTGATTTTATTTAATCCTTTTAATTGGCCTTTTCTCAACAGCTCGGGCATGGTTCGCGGTTTTGCGGTGACTTTACTTCTCGGAATAGTTTTGGGAATGTTTACCGGAGTCTTTGTCACCCGCAATTTATTAAGGGTTTTAGCCAGGAAAAAAATATGAATATTATGAAATTTAGGCCACTATTTTTGTTTATTTCTTCTCTTTTGATTTTAGCCTCCATCTTTTCTATTATCTTTTGGGGTTTTCGTCTTTCTGTCGATTTTTCCG